>CAXABH010000089.1:0-6894 GCA_963966925.1 uncultured Rhodobacterales bacterium | reverse complement strand
CAGAAAAGATGTGATACCGGTGTGCGTCCACAATGCGTATTGCAATATAATTGATGCGTTTGCCAACAATTGCAGTCCACCAATCACAATGGCATGTGGAAAAATTAATGCTAACCCGGAAATAACAGCAAAGCTGATTCGATAGCAAATACTGATTCACCCAGATCGGTCAGCGCGAATCCTAAATTCGCAATCAAAACCACACATATGTAAGCGATTATATAGCTTCTGATAGGTTTCAGCCGCGGTTCCAGCCACGCACCGCCCGTCGCATAAGTTGCTAGTCCAATCGCAAGCGGAAGACATATAAAAATACCGATTGAATATTCGATCGCGTCACGAATGATTGCTTCACTCGCCCATATAATCTGCCCCGCACAAATCGCACGCACGCCAATCACAATGAATAATGCGATGATCGGTACACTTAGTGATGTGAACAGAAATCGGCTTGTTACGATTCGTGCCAGATCAAAAGAGTCTAGATACCCATCTGGTCCGTGTTTTATTCGCCCGATAGATTTGCCCAGGACTGTGACCGTCAGCGCTAGGGTTATTTCGATTGTGGCTGTGCTGCCCAGATTTGCAAAGACCAGCGACAGGTCATCTGAAACAACGCTGGATATATCCGCGTGAAAAACCAAATGCACTAAGTGGGATAAAATAATCCCTGTAAGAAACAAAATGGTGAATTTCGGCCAGAGTTTATAACTGCTAATGCCGAACACAGTTGTCATTATCCCAACATGCAGCGCAGCGATATGAGTTGTTTCTGAATAGTTGTCACCGTGATAATGTGAAAGCACGCTGAAAAGCGTAAAAACTATCAATAGGCGCCAGCCACTGATCCAATTGATCATAAAATTGCGCTCATCGAAGGCGTTATTTGTGCGTTGCAAAGTGAGATACCATATTCGTTTGCGGCGCACGACATGTCAAAATGACAATTATTGAAAGAAATTATTGTAGTAATTTTCGCGCGAAAATTGATTTTGTTAACAATTTTGTATCACCGCTAGGATCCATCAAGATACGCGTACCATGATCAATCTTAAAAATCCCTTCCCTAATATAGGGCGACCCGTTAAGCAGCCGACATGAGTTTATTGACCTTATATCATGATCGTGTCGTTGCTGGTGTGTTGCGTGATGATCCGGCACAACGGGCGATACTACCTGAATTTGAACGGATCAGGGCGGCACTTGAATTGCCTGTAAAACGGGGTCTTTTTCGCAAAGCGCCTCCGCCACCCAAAGGTGTCTATCTGTGGGGCGGGGTCGGCAGTGGTAAATCGATGATGATGGACCTGTTTGTCGAAAGCTTGTCCGTTCCTGTCAGGCGTGTTCATTTCCACGCGTTCATGCAGGACATACAACATGCGTTGCATGAGGCGCGCAAAAGTGGTGCAAAGGATGCCCTAGATCCCGTTGCAAAACGTGTCTCAGATGATATCCGGGTCTTGGCATTCGATGAAATGCAGATCAAGGACATAGCAGATGCAATGATCGTTGGTCGTTTGTTTGAAAAATTGTTTGATGCGGGTGTTGTGATTGTTACCACGTCAAATCGTGTTCCCAAAGATTTGTACAAAGATGGGCTAAATCGCCAGCTATTTTTGCCCTTTATCGATCTGATTTCGGAAAAATTGGTTGTTCAGGAAATTGTAAGTGAAACTGATTATCGGCAAAACAGATTGAAGGGCGAGGAAACTTATTTTTCCCCGACCTCACCACAGACATGTGCGAAGATGGATGCGATTTGGCATGATTTGACATTGGGGCAGGCCAAAGAATTGATCATCACACACAAGGGACGATCATTGTCTATTCCTGCGTTCCACAGTGGGATCGGACGGTTTACATTTTTTGACCTATGCGGTCAAAATCTGGGGCCGGGGGATTATCTGGCCTATTGTGAACAGCTGCGATTGATGATGATTGATGATATCCCACAACTGGGGCGCAGTAACTTTAACGAAGCAAAGCGGTTCGTGACACTTGTTGATACGCTTTACGAGGCAAAGATCAGATTAATCTGTTCAGCAGCGGCGCGCCCAGAAATGTTGTACCTAGAGGGCGAAGGCGTATTCGAATTCGAACGTACAGCCAGCCGACTGAATGAAATGCAAAGCGCGGATTGGGGCCACTGATTACATAAGCGGAAGGAAAATTGTCTGTCCGACCCGTAGTTGATCCGGATCGTTTAGACGATCTTTGTTTGCCCAGAAAATATTGTTTACCGCATCTGTCGAACCGTAATATTTCACCGCAATTGATGCGAGGCTGTCGCCAGGGCGCACAACATAGGTGTTCCCAATATTACGTGACAGTGTGGGGGTAACGGGTGTCGTTGTGTCAACAAGTGTTGCTAACATCGCCATTGTGTCGGGGCGTCCATCGGATGTGCGCATTTGATCCGAAATGATCAATGTGCCATGATCTGCCGCGTGTATGATCAGTTGATCAATTTCCTGGCCCGTCATGCCTTGGGTTAGGGCGACAGTGACCAATTCTTGTAATCCTTGGATCGATGTTGGCGTGTTCGGCGCGATTACCTGTGCCACAATGGGTTTTGGTGCGACGGGTTTTGGCATGGTTGGTATACCAACCGGCGCAGTGATCAGATTGGTGTCCGCGCGCGTCGCTGTGATTTCTTCGACAACGGGTGCCACTGGTGCTTCGCTAAGCACAGGCGCAACAAATCGGTCAGATCTTGGTGCGGGTTGAAGCGCCAATAGCGCAATCGTAATAGATAAAAAAATGGTTCCTATAACCAGCGTCCGCAACATAGCCCTTACCCCAAACTGCGACATTAATCTTTATATGTTCTGGATGGATTTGTAGCTCGGTTCACTAAGGAACCGAGCTTTTTTGCCTGTATGCAAACCTCATCCATAAGCCAAGCTGCCCTCAACAAGTTGTGATGCAGCCCCGCTTAACTACAATATATGCAGAGTGAAGCGAATCAGTCAACCAAAGTGATTCGCTAAAACGAATCTTTTTCGAATCATTCGTGATTTCGAAGGATATTGCCCGCTAAATAAAGGGATCCACAGACAAGTATACGGGCATTTGGGGTGATTTTGACAATATTGCGCGTGGCGGCCAACACATCTTCTGCCACTTCGGCCTGCATCCCAGCATCGCGTGCCGCCGCTGCAGTGTCCGCAGCCGGCAGTGTGTTCATTTCCCCGGGTATGGAAACGGCGATCAGTTTTTCAATATGGGGTGCGATGGGTGTTAAATATCCGCCGATGTCTTTGGTGTTTAACATGCCGCAAATCAAATAAGTTGGCCGATTTTCCAGTGTACCTAAGTGATGTCCAATCGCCTGACCCGCAGCGGGGTTATGCCCACCATCCAGCCAAATTTCAGCATTTGGTGCGCTGTCAATGATGGGTCCAGTTTGCAATTTTTGCATGCGGGCTGGCCAACGGGCTTGTGATACGGCCGCTTCGCAAATCTCAGTGTTAAATCCAAGGTGACGCAGCGCCGCAACAGCTGTGCCGGCGTTTTCAATTTGGTGATCACCTGGCAAATTGGGACGTGGTAACTGTACGACACCTGTTTCGTCCTGAAACATCAATCCGTCGCGTTCGGTGTCGATGTGCCAATGCTGGCCTTGGGCGATAATTTGCGCGTGATTGCACTCGGCGGTTTGTTCGATCACATCCATTGCTTCTTCGGGTTGTGGGGCCACGATCACGGGGCAGTGGCGTTTGATGATCCCTGCCTTTTCCCCTGCGATTTTGGTCAACGTGTTTCCCAAGAATTGCTCATGGTCGATGGAAATCGGGGTGATAATGCTAAGCAAGGGTTGCTTAATTACGTTTGTGGCATCTAAACGACCGCCCAAACCCACCTCTAACAATGTATAGTCCGCTGGTGTGCGTGCCATGGCCAAAATCGCGGCCGCCGTCGTGATTTCAAAATAGGTGATCGTTTCGCCACCATTTTTGGCGTAACATTCGTCCAATATTTCGGTTAGGTGATCTTCGTCAATCAATTCACCTGCCAGTCGAATACGTTCATGAAAGCGCGCCAAATGAGGAGAGGTATAGGCATGCACTTTTTTGCCTGCGGCCTCTAGTCCCGCGCGGATCATCGCCTGCGTCGATCCTTTGCCATTTGTTCCCGCGATGTGGATCACAGGGGGCAAATCATTTTGCGGATTGCCAAGGTTTTCAAGCAAGCGCCACATACGATCCAAGGTTAAATCAATCACCTTGGGGTGCAGGGCCATCATCCGTTCCAGGATGCGATCAGATGTTTGGATTGTCATGAATACTGACTTTTCGCGTTAGGCCGGGGTGTCATCAGATTGTGGGGTGGGCGCAGGCAAATCACCTTTGATTGCAGGTGACTTTTTCATCAACATGCGCACGATGGTGATCAATTCATCACGCATTTGCGTGCGCGGTGTGACGCGATCTAGCATTCCGTGATCCAATAGATATTCGGCGCGCTGGAACCCTTCGGGTAGTGTTTCGCGGATTGTCTGTTCGATCACACGCGGACCTGCGAAACAAATCAGCGCATTTGGTTCCGCAATCTGAACATCGCCTAGCATCGCATAAGATGCTGTGACACCACCCGTTGTGGGATGTGTTAAAACAACGATATACGGCAGGTTCGCCTCTTTCAGCATTTGCACAGCAACCGTTGTTCGGGGCATTTGCATCAGGCTTAGAATGCCCTCTTGCATACGGGCGCCCCCTGCGGCTGAAAATAGGATCAGCGGGCGTTTCAGTTCAACGGCGCGTTCTGCTGCGGCGACGATGGCATTTCCCACGTACATACCCATAGATCCGCCAAGAAAACTGAAATCTTGGGCGGCGGCAACGATTGGCGTGCGGCCAATTTCACCTTCGGCAATTAGCATTGCCTCTTTTTCATCAGTTTTCTTTTGTGCCGCTTTCATGCGGTCAGGATATTTTTTCTGATCCTTAAAACTCAGGGGGTCTGTTACAGGTTGTGGCACATCGATTTCAACGAAAATACCACCATCAAATAGCCGGGAAAAACGATCACGCGGAGAAATTGCCATGTGATGACCGCACTGCGTACATACGTTCAAATTGTCCGAAAGTTCGCGGTGGAACAGCATGGTTCCACATTCGTTACATTTAGACCACAGGTTTTCTGGCACCTCACGGCGTGAAAAGATCGAATTGATGCGCGGGCGAACGTAGTTATTGATCCAGTTCATTACCTTATCCCATAAGTCCCAAGTTTTTTTGACAAATAAGCGTGTTGCGACAGAATTGCAATTCTTCAACAGCGCAAAAATATGAAATCCACCACTTGGACCCAGGCTATGAAGTGAATTAGGATGGGCGAAATGGACAAAGTTTCGAATTTAGGTGCAGGGATGTGTAACGCTTATCAGATGAATCAAAGTTTTGCCGTTTGGCGCATACTTGTCGGTGCGCTTGTTATTATTGCGTTTTATGCGTTGGGTTTGTTTGGTGTTGGGTTTGTTTTGAACGGCTGGATAGGGTTTGATTTTGCGCAATCTCCGACAGGGACGCTTTTGGTGTTTCTAGCGTCTTTTATCCCAATTTGGTTGGCGACTGGTGCAGTCACGCGCGTGTTTTTCGGATTTTCCTTGCCGCATTTATACGGTCATTCGGGCGCGATCTTGTGGTCTGATTTTCGCATGGGCTTTGTGTATATTTTCGCGCTAATCCTTGTGCTGGAAGGCGCGATTTTTGTGACGACGTGGATCATTGGGGCCCCACCCTACATGCGTAATTTGGCAATGCCGATAATGGATTGGTTGACCTACCTCGTGCCGTTTATTGTGTTGATTTTTTTACAAATTGGCGCAGAAGAGTTATTTTTTCGGGGCTACCTTTTGCGGCTGATATATTCCCGTAAGGCCAGTTTGTTTTGGGCTGTCTACGTCCCATCATTCCTGTTTGGTTTGGCCCACCTAGATCCAATTACGTACGGGCTTAATTCAGTATTCTATGTGTTAAACACCACGGTAACGGGGGTAGTTCTGTGTTTCATCACCCTGTGGCGGGGCAATATTGCGATGGCGATGGGGATTCATTTTGCGGTGAATACATTTGCACTTTTAATCTTGGGCCAGAGTGGGTCCCCCATTGGATCTGGTGGGTCAATTTGGCTTTCAACAATTGCGCCGCAGTCTGTGACATTGGGCGTTACGATGGTTTTGATTACGGTTGTTGAAATTGTTCTCTATTCAATTTGGGCGCGATACCGCTATGGTGGCATTATACCAACGAGGCAAAGTACATGCTAAGAGCGCTCCGAAATATTATCGGGCCTGTCATTCTTATGGCGGCTTTGGGTGGTTGTGGTGACATGAACACTGCAAGTTTTTTAAATGACAGTGCGCGTCCAACCAGTACCAAAATTCAATTTCGCAATGGGATTAGTTATGCGGCACCGCGTGGGTTTTGTGTGCATGATCAAGAAACCTATCAAGACGAAACAAAGGGGTTTGGCGTGTTCGCGACCTGTAGTGGTGCGTATAACCGTTCACGTCTGTTAACCGTTGCGCATTATCCAACTGACCCCGATCACAAAGTCGAACTCGAAAACTTGGTTCAGGCCGCTGGCTTGGGGGCTAAGGTTTTAAAAGTGGTGGAAAAGGATGGGGCGATCTATGCCCGATTGCACGGCGATCTTACGGATCAGGATCTGCAACCAAAATTCAACAGAATGATTGTGCAAAAGAAAGGATATGTGATTATGGCAAACCTGTACGCACGCGAACGTGCCAACAATGCTGATTTCACATCGCGGCAGATTCTGGCACAGGTTTTGAATGGAATTATAATAGAGCGTTCAGAAATGCCTCAGCTCGTGCGCTATCTTCCGACAGATCCGCGTATTCGGCCACGATTGCGGCCATGAAAATGC
>CAXABH010000088.1:0-6903 GCA_963966925.1 uncultured Rhodobacterales bacterium | reverse complement strand
CCACCTCGGTACCTGATTTGACGCTAACACATGCAACGTTTGCAAAGGATCGGCTGTCGGCATCGGCCATAACGGGGCGTTTATCAGGATCAATCACTTCAAAATCGACGTGCGATGCCTTGGGGATCAATGCACCGCGCCAACGGCGGGGGCGATATGCGTTAAGAGCCGTCATTGCAAAAACCGCCGATCCAATCGGTAGGATCGGACCATGCGCCGAATAATTATAGGCCGTGGACCCCGCTGGCGTTGCCAGCAAAACACCATCGGACACCAATTCGGACATACGTTCACGTCCATCTACAGAAATCTTTAACTTGGCTGCTTGTGGACCCGCGCGCAACAGCGACACTTCGTTTATCGCAAGCGCCGAAAACTCTTGGCCCTCAATATCCACCGCAGTCATGGACAGGGGGTTTATTTCGGCCTCTTCCGCTGCGCTCAAACGCTCTATCAACCCATCCTCTTGATAGGCATTCATCAAAAATCCAACGGTCCCACGATTCATTCCATAGACAGGCGCATCAAGATGCTGGGTCGCATGTAACGTTTGCAACATAAATCCATCGCCGCCCAATGCCACAATGATATCTGCCTGATCCAATTCAACGGATCCGTACATCTGCACCAAACGCGCATACGCGTCACGCGCAACATCTGAGTCACTGGCAAGAAAGGCAAGTTTTTGTGACATAGCTAAGGTTTCCAAACAGGTCTCTTGGTTTCCAAAACAAACATAAGTTTCAAGAAAGTACCAGTAGTGCCGCGGTATTTCTTCGCAGTGTCGCATTCTGGCCTTTCGAAAGTGATCCGTTTCCGATAGGAAATTCGTAATAAAATCATTTGGAGTACCCGATATGAAAGACACGACTGCCTTTTTCACGTCTGCTCTTGCAGAGAGCGATCCTGAAATCTTTGGCGCAATGACCAAAGAGCTGGGACGCCAGCGTGACGAAATCGAATTAATCGCATCCGAGAACATTGTTTCTTCTGCCGTGATGGAAGCACAAGGCAGCGTGATGACAAACAAATATGCCGAAGGCTATGCAGGCCGTCGCTATTATGGTGGTTGCCAATACGTTGACATCGCAGAAAACCTAGCGATTGAGCGCGCATGTAAACTGTTCAACTGCGGATTTGCGAATGTGCAACCGAACTCTGGTTCCCAAGCGAACCAAGGTGTGTTCCAAGCACTTTTGCAACCTGGTGACACGATCCTTGGCATGTCATTGGACGCAGGTGGTCACCTGACACACGGTGCAGCGCCAAACCAATCGGGCAAATGGTTTAATGCCGTTCAATACGGTGTGCGCCGTGAAGACAACCTTATTGATTACGACCAAGTCGAAGCCTTGGCCAAAGAGCATAATCCAAAGCTCATCATCGCAGGTGGTTCTGCTATTCCGCGTCAAATCGACCTTGCGCGCATGCGCGAAATCGCAGACATGGTTGGCGCATATCTGCATGTTGATATGGCACACTTCGCAGGTTTGGTTGCAGCGGGCGAACACCCACCTGTATTCCCGCATGCGCATGTGGCGACAACAACTACGCACAAAACATTGCGTGGCCCACGTGGTGGTATGATCCTAACCGATGACGAAGCATTGGCGAAAAAATTCAACTCGGCCATTTTCCCGGGCATTCAGGGCGGTCCCTTGATGCATGTCATCGCGGCCAAGGCCGTAGCATTTGGCGAAGCACTGCAGCCAGATTTCAAAACATACATGCAAAACGTCATCACGAATGCTCAGGCACTGTCTGATCAGTTGATCAAAGGCGGCTTGGATACTGTGACACATGGAACAGATACGCACGTTGTTTTGGTTGACCTGCGCCCCAAAGGGGTCAAGGGCAACGCGACAGAAAAGGCATTGGGCCGCGCGCATATCACATGTAACAAAAATGGCGTTCCATTTGACCCAGAAAAACCAATGGTGACATCTGGTATCCGCCTTGGATCGCCTGCGGGCACGACACGCGGCTTTGGCGAGGCAGAGTTCCGTCAAATCGCGGATTGGATCGTAGAAGTTGTCGATGGTTTGGCCGCAAACGGCGAAGAAAACAACGGCGCTGTTGAAGCGAAAGTCAAAGCGGAAGTGGCCGACATGTGTGCCCGTTTCCCAATGTACCCAAACCTTTAATAAACGTTATACGCTAAAAGGGCCGCAAACATGCGGCCCTTTTTGTTTGAGCAGGTTATTTGACAGTAATACGACCATCAGTATAGGCGGTGTATGATCCACCCTTTGCCATATATTCAGCAGTAACATCCGCCAAATCAGGACCATAGTCATAAGCGTTTTCAGCATCACGGAACATTTTATATCCGTCCCCGCCATTGCGCACATAGTTGTTGGACACAACGCCATAGGTTTTGTTCAGATCAATCGCCGATCCCCCCACCATCACGTTTGAAATACGGCTACCTGCCTCGGCTGACGGAGTGACCGTAAAGGACATGCCCGCAACCTGTGGGAAGCGTCCCGCGCCCTCCTCCATTTTGGACACACCATTTTCCAGCGCAGCCACGATTGTTTCACCACTGACAAAAAAGGTGGAAAGCGTATTTTGGAACGGAAGAACCGTCAAAACTTCGCCCATGGTCACATCACCCGCATCAATCGATGCACGCAACCCACCGCCATTTTGGATTGCAATTTCAATGCCCTGATCCGCCACACGGTCCAACATGGCATCGGTCACTAAATTCCCCATTTGGCATTCCATTGCGCGACAACTGCCCCGATCCCCGTCAATGTTGCCAGACGATTGCGCGACAATGCGCATTTTCATCTCTTCTATCGGGGCACCCATTTCAGCGATGCGGGTGGCAATCGCCGCATCAGGGACGACTGATGCATCTAACAAAATCGGATCACCAGAGGCACCCGTCACATTGCCCATGTCATCAAAGGTCACGGTCAATTTACCTAAATATTTTGAATAGGCATAAGCCTGCGCCACAGGTGTACCATCCACCATTTGCGGATAAGCAACAGCCTTACCATCATTCAACATCTTTGTATGGCTGTGCCCACCGATGACAACATCAATGCCCGGTACTGCCGCGGCAATTTCCATATCCTTTTTCAAACCAACGTGTGTCAGTGCGATAATCTTATCGACACCCATGTCCTGCATCGCAGCGACATCCGCTTTCAATGCCTCAATCTCATCAATAAACACTACATTTTCACCTGGGCTGGATGTATCCACGGTATCCACAGCAAGCGCTGAAACAATCCCGATTTTTTGTCCACCCACGTCCAAAACAACGTGATCCTTCACACGTTCATTCAGTAACGCTTCTGCGGATAAATCCAAATTACCGCTGACAACAGGGAATGAAACCGCGTCTATAAAATTCGCAAGCCCCGTTGGGCCGTCATCAAATTCGTGATTCCCAACAGCCATTGCGTCATATCCGATGGCCTCCATAAACTCGGCCTCTGCTGCGCCTTTGTATGTCGTATAAAACAGTGACCCTTGGAATGGATCGCCCGCATCCAGAACAACAACATTTTGATCGGCCATCGCAGCGCGTTCGGCATCAATGATTGTTTTCAAACGCGCCATACCGCCAAAACATTTCCCCTCTGCCTCGCCATCGGCGTTGCAGGTTGAGTCATATTTATTGATCGACTCGACACGGCTGTGAATATCATTCGTATGCAGAATCGTCAGCGTATAGTCCGCCGCCGCACTGCCCGCAATCAACGCAGACGTGGCAGCCGTCAACATGAAACGTGTGAACATGGTATTTTCCCTTGTTGAAATAATTGTGTAATGTGCCCATTCGGACTCATGCCTGACCATTAGTCAAGGATTTGTAACGCGGGTATGACGCTTGACCTTACGAGAAAGAATTGCCATGAGCGGGTCATGATTATTTACAAAATTTTCCGACCCCAGGAATGGCAAAGCTTGGTTGATCATGATCAAACACAAGGCGCCCCAATTGATGTGACCGATGGCTATATTCATTTTTCCACATCTGAACAGGTGCGCGAAACAGCGGCCAAACATTTTGCGAATGCCTTTGATCTTATTCTGGTCGCATGTGACAGTGATGCAATGCAACCCGATTTGAAATGGGAACCATCACGGGGCGGTGCGCTATTCCCACATCTGTATCGCCAAATGCAAATGAATGATGTTCTTTGGCACAAACCCCTGCCCCAAGGGGACGCGGGCCACATATTTCCGGATGATATGTCATGAAACTGATTGAACGGCTGGGATTGGCCGCACTGCACAAATTTGATCCAGAAACCTCGCATGGGTTGTCCATCGCTGCGCTGAAATCAGGGCTTGCCCCGCTTGCAGGTCAGGTGACATCCCCACGTTTGGCCACACAGGTCGCTGGACTGGATATGCCAAATCCCATCGGGCTGGCCGCAGGCTATGATAAAAATGCCGAAGTCATCGCCCCCCTAAACAAAGCAGGGTTTGGTTTTATCGAAGTGGGCGCCGCAACACCACGCCCCCAACCTGGCAACCCAAAACCCCGCCTGTTCCGACTGACCCAAGATCAGGCCGCGATTAATCGGTTCGGCTTTAACAACCAAGGGATGGAGCCAATCGGCGCACGATTGGGCGCACGCCCCAAAACGGGCATCGTGGGGTTGAACCTAGGTGCAAACAAAGACAGCAGTGATCGTGCCGCCGATTTCGCGCGCGTTTTGGCGCATTGTGGTCCACATCTAGATTTTGCAACTGTCAATGTGTCCAGCCCAAATACTGAAAAATTGCGTGATTTGCAGGGCAAGGCGGCCTTGGGCGCGCTATTAAACGGTGTTCTGGAAACAAATGCGGCCCTTGCCACGCCTATTCCAATTTTCCTAAAAATTGCACCTGATTTGGATTTGGATGAAATCGCAGATATCGCAGATGTCGCGCGTGAAACTGGTATTAGTGGGATCATTGCAACCAATACCACCCTGTCACGTGATGGTCTAACATCTAAGGATCGTGATCAACAGGGCGGGCTTTCGGGTGCGCCCCTGTTTGAAAAATCCACGCGTGTTTTGGCACAGCTGTCACAGTTGTGTGGCCCAGATATCCCGTTAATCGGAGTGGGCGGTGTTTCAACGGCTGAACAAGCCTATGAAAAAATACGCGCGGGTGCATCGGCGGTACAGTTGTACACGGCATTGGTATATGGTGGATTGTCTATGGTTGCCGATATCGCAAAGGGGTTGGATGCCCTGTTGGAACGCGATGGGTTTGCAAATGTATCTGATGCCGTTGGAAGCGGTCGCGAGGAATGGCTTTAGTCGCCCAGAATTATCGATAGTAAAAATTAGAAATCCATAAGAGTATTTATTCTTTCCTAAATAAATACGCGCCCGAGGGCGGTTAACAGGGCTGAATGAAATGAAGCCTCCGCACCGTTTTGCCGAAGGCAAACCAATGGTTTGACGGGACGGGCGTGGACTGAATCATGCGCGATTAATCTTCGCTTTGGGTCACACCAAGCATGATCTGGATGAAAGAAACCACTTTTATATTACAAACATGTCTCAAAGCACCGCTTTTCTTATCCGGCACTATTATTAACTCAGATCACGTTCAATTGCGGGATATTTGTAGCCCAGCGTTGCACCCCGTGCGACATAGGAAATCAAAAGCGCCATCCATAACCCGTGGTTTCCAAAACTGGGGGTTAGGGCCAGAACACTAAGCACATATATGATCAAGGAAATCATCATCATATTGCGCATATCAGATCCCCGTGTTGCGCCAATGAATATTCCGTCCAACATAAAACAGGCACATCCCAATATCGGAGAGGCAACCATATAAGGTAAATAGACGCGCGCAGCCTGCTGCACCTCAACCGATTTTGCCATCAAATCAATCGCCCAAGGACCGATCAGAGCAAATCCAATCGCCAGCAAAACGCATATGCCAGCCGCCCATATGCTGCTGATCACAACACTTTTGCGTAGATCCCCAATCGCACGACGCCCAATCGCATGTCCAACCAATGTTTCAGCCGCGAATGCAAACCCATCCAGCCCATAGGCAATCAAATGCAAAAATTGTAGCAGCACTTGATTTGCAGCCAAGGCGACATCCCCAAACTTGCCCCCCCACAACAAGAAAGATACAAATATTCCTTGTAAAGCAAGCGATCGCAGCAAAATGTCCGAATTCAGCGATCCCATTTTTAACAACTGCGCACGATCAAAAACCTGATCCCACGCACGAGCAAACGGGTGGTGTAATGCGGCACGACACATCCACAGTCCGACAGCCAAACCTGTCCATTCCGCAATAAACGTGGCCCAGGCGACACCGTCAACGCCCCAGCCAAGCGACAGCACGAAATATAAATCCAGCAGAATGTTTAGGCCATTCATCCAGATTTGCAGGATCAAAACTTCGCTGGTTCGCTCCTGTGCAATCAACCACCCCGTAATCGCATAAAGCGCTATTGGTGCAGGCGCACTAAAGATGCGGATCTGCAAATAACTTTCCACACGCGGCGCGACCTGATCAGAAACGGGTGATATCCAAAGCCCCCCTGCAATGAGCGCAGGATACAGCATTATAATAACGACACCTGCCCCGATCCCAATTATCAAACCGCGCACCAAAAGGGCGATTAATTCCTGCTGATCCCCAGCACCCGAGGCTTGGGCCGCGAGCCCCGTCGTGCCCATACGCAAAAAACCGAAAATCCAATAAATCGCACTAAGTATAATTGAACCAACGCCCACAGCCGCAATAGAAACCGCGTCACCAATTTGGCCAACGGCAAATGTATCCACCACACCCAACAGTGGCATCGTAATGTTGGACAAAACAATAGGCACAGCAACCGCAAGAACGCGGCGATGAGTGATTTCGGTGTGCATGTGTTACGTCACTTTTCGTAAGTTGGCATCGGGCATT
>CAXABH010000087.1:0-6927 GCA_963966925.1 uncultured Rhodobacterales bacterium | reverse complement strand
ACCTTGGTTGCAACGGTCAACAATGAAGGACCGTATTTATGGGAATGGGTTGCATATCATAAGAGCATCGGTTTTGATAATATCGTTATTTTCCAAAATGATAGTAATGATATGACGCATGGAATTCTACACGAAATGCGTTCTGCTGGTTTGATCAGTTATTTCTATAACAATGCAGAACCTAACATGCATCAAATACAGGCATATACCCGCGCAACCAAAACAGCCGCATATCAGCAGTCTGATTGGATTCTAGCGCTTGATTTAGACGAATTTTTAACAATCAAGACACCTGAGGGTACATTACAATCTTGGTTTAATAAACTACCGTCGGCCGATTACATCGTGGTTAACTGGCGATTATTTGGCAGCAGTTATCAAAATATTCCGAATTTTGATTTAACCAAAACGCGGTTTCATCGTGCAGATCACGATGGTATTTTGTCGAAAAACCGACCTTGGGGATACAAAACAATGTTCCGCCCAAAACGATTTGTGCGCGCTGGTGTTCATAAACCACTGCCGATAGACCCTAATAAAGATTTTAAAATTATAAACGCTTCTGGACTTAGGTCTGACAAATTCGTCATCGATGATTGGCGCAGTACCGATCCAAAAAACCGAAACCTTGCACAGATAAATCATTATATTGTACGCGACGCTCAGAGTTTTGTTTTAAAAGCTGCGCGTGGTCGAGCCCATCAAATTGAAAATAACGTTCATTTCTCTTATTGGAATAAGTTTAACATGAACCACGATGTGGACACGACAGTATTTCATTGGGAGAACAAATTACGTACAAAAATGCGCGAAATCGACGCCCTTACAAATGGTGAAGTTTCCGCGCTGACCAAAGCCGGAGTCGAACGTCACCTTGTTCAATTTGAGAATTTGATGCAGGTGCCAGAATTCGCGGATTTATATTACAAATGTATTGAACATAACGCCCCGCCTTAGATGCAACACCTGACCGTGCGTTCCCTTTATCCGGGGTTAAACCCAGTTGCCTAGTCTGATGACAATTCCATTAAACAAGGGCATGGCACATGGTTCTTTCTATTACTCAAGGTCTCAATTTTTCACCTGCACCGTTTTCGACGGGGTTGGATAAGTGGTCCAGTTCCACAGGGACGACCAATACTGATACATATGATATTGTCGGTGAGGCGGTTTATGTTCCTGTGGATCAGGATTTTGCAGGCTGCATCGAGATGGTGAAAACCGATGCAGTTCAGAAATTGCGCTTTACGGGCCAAACAGATTTGCCGCGCGAAACCTATTTAATGATCAAAACACGGGTCAAACGTATGGCAGGTGGCATTCCTGCTATACGCATTGCAGGACATGCAATGGATAGTTCGGATACACATGTGGCTGCGGTTACAGCTTATGGTCCTGCGGTCTTATTAAGTGATCTGGGCGAAATCTACGAGGTTTCCGCAATCATAGGCCCAGGTTTGCGCGATGGTGTCGATATGGTGTGGGGGACATTGCCCCAATATGGGCATTTTGGCATTGATATCACAGGGCCGACTGGGGCGGTTGTGCGTATCGATGATATCACCATCGACGATGTATCGCATTTCTTTCAACGCGATGCGTTAAATATTGTGGACGTGCGCGACTATGGCGCAATCGCAGATGGGATAACAGATAACTACAATGCCTTTGTCGCAGCGGATAATGCCGCAAATGGACGGCGTGTGATTGTCCCATCGGGTGAATACGCGATTTCAAAATCTATTTCGCTGTCATCACAAGTGGAATTTCAGGGCACATTGGTTATGCCAGAAAGCGCGGCGTTGTTGCTTACAAAATCTTATGATCTACCAACTTATATTGATGCATTTGGGAATGAGGCAGAAGGTTTCAAAAAAGCGTTTCAGGCGCTGCTAAATTCATCTGATCATGATTCACTGGATATGGGCGGGCGCACGGTAACGGTCAGCGAACCCATTGATATGCAGGCGGCGGTGTCCACGCGCAATACGTTTACCCAACGCCGTGTTATCCGCAACGGCCAATTCTATGCCTCGGGCAGTTTAGGGTGGGAACCAACCATCGTACAAGCGCAGGCAAGTTATTCCACCAATGCGCCACGCGATCTAAGGAATGTTGAAAATATCGCAGATATTGAGGTGGGCTCGCTTGTCGAAGGAGCAGGTGTTGGCCGCGAAGTATATGTAACATCCAAGGATGTTTCAGGTGGCACAATTCGGTTGTCAAAACCCCTATATGACGCGGGTGGCTATCAATTATACACATTCACGCGCCACAAATATCTGTTGGATTTCAGCGGTTTTTCAACGCTTAGCAAGTTTAATCTTCAGAATATTGAATTCCAGTGCAAGGAAACCGCCAATGCCGTCATGTTGGCGCGGGGCGGAATCATTTTTCACATGATTGATTGTTTCATTACGCAACCAAAATATCGCGGTATCACCTCTATTGGATCGGGATGTCAGGGGATGCTGATTGACCGGTGTCATTTCGTGACGGCCGAGGCGCAAACAAATGCCACAGATCGGGTAAGTATTGGATTGAACGCCAATAATAACGATGTGAAGTTACGCGATAACTGGGCATCGCAGTTCCGTCACTTTGCCCTTCTGGCTGGGTCGAACAACATCATCACCGGCAATCATTTTTATCAAGGTGATGGGGTCAAGGGTGGTGCGAGACTTGCTGGGATCGTTTTGACAAAAGCGGCCACCTCTACATCGATCGTCGGTAATTATGTGGATAACTGTTTCATCGAATGGACCAATGAACACGATCAAACGCCTGATTTTACATCTGGCTTTGGGTTTTCATCGCTATCAATTGGTGGGAATAACTTCCTAAGTGGTGCGGTGGCCCCTTGGTTTAACTATATCCTGATTAAACCCTATGGAACAAATCACGGTATTTCCAATTTATCTGTGACAAACAACAATTTCCGTTCGATCAATGGGGCGATCTCTCGGGTGGAATGGGTTGATACAACGTATGCGGATATTAACCGTAGTCGTCTTGAGGCGATATTGTTTGAAGGAAACAATTTTGAAAATATCAACCGGGCAACCCAAAACCCACTGATTGTCGAACACACACAAAGTGCCGCAAATAGTGTTTGGACGTTGGACACAAACAACGAATTACCGTTTCAGTCCTATGCCAAACGTGTCACGGCACTTGCCCCACAGACTTAGATCAAAACATCGTCAAACGGTGCCTATTTCGATATGCCCTATACAACGGGGCAAGTTGGATCAGACAAGGATCAGGTGCAGCTGACGTTTGGGACGTCAGTTAAGGGTAAAATGGCGGTGACGGTGCGCTGCGACTAATGCTTGGGCTGGCTTTTGCCACGATATGTTCGCGTTCCTCCGCGCCCTGCGGTGGAACGGCCACGCGTATTTTGATCGCTTGCGGCCTCGATTGCGGATTGGCGGGCGAGTGGATCATCGGCAATTGCTAAATCCACCGCCTCTAGCCGTTTGACCTCATCGCGCAAGCGTGCGGCCTCTTCAAACTCTAGATTTTCTGCAGCCTTGCGCATATCTGTCCGCAGTCCTTCCAGCACGGCTTGAAGATTCGAACCACCTGCCAATGTATCATCAATCTTGGCCGTAACACGCGATTGATCCGTATCCCCTTTATACAAACCAGCAAGGATGTCATCGACATTCTTGCGAACGGTTTCGGGTGTAATACCGTGTTCCTGATTATAGGCGATTTGTTTTACCCGTCTGCGTTCAGTTTCATTTAGCGCACGTTGCATGGATCCCGTAATACGATCACCATACATAATGACACGCCCATCGGCATTTCGTGCGGCACGGCCAATCGTTTGAACCAATGAGGTTTCTGAACGTAAAAATCCCTCTTTGTCCGCATCCAAAATGGCCACCAGTCCACATTCTGGTATATCCAAACCCTCTCGCAATAGGTTGATGCCGATTAGGACGTCAAAGGTGCCCAACCGTAGATCACGCAGGATTTCAATGCGTTCCAGCGTATCAATATCGCTGTGCATATAGCGGACGCGAATACCCTGTTCATGCAGATATTCGGTCAAATCCTCGGCCATGCGTTTTGTTAAGGTTGTGACCAGCGTTCTGTATCCATCTGCGCTGACTTTTCTGATTTCATCTAATAAATCATCAACTTGGGTTTCGACGGGACGGATTTCTATTTCTGGGTCCAACAGACCGGTTGGCCGAATGACTTGTTCGGTAAAGACACCGCCGCTTTGTTCTAATTCCCAACTGCTGGGTGTGGCTGAAACATAAACCGATTGGGGGCGCATCGCGTCCCATTCTTCAAATTTAAGGGGGCGGTTATCCATACAGGATGGTAGGCGGAACCCATGTTCGGCCAATGTGAATTTACGACGATAGTCGCCCCGATACATCCCACCAATTTGCGGGATGCTGACATGGCTTTCGTCAGCAAAAACAATCGCTTGGTCGGGAATAAATTCGAATAATGTGGGGGGCGGTTCCCCAGGCGCGCGACCGGTTAAATAGCGGGAATAGTTTTCGATGCCATTGCAAACACCAGTCGCCTCAAGCATTTCAAGATCAAAGTTGGTGCGTTGTTCCAAACGCTGGGCTTCCAACAATTTACCGTCATCCACCAGCTGGTCTAATCGTTGGCGCAGTTCCTTTTTGATGCTGATCAGGGCCTGCTGCATCGTTGGTTTTGGGGTTACGTAGTGGGAATTTGCATAGATCCTGATTTGTTCAAATGCCCCAGTGCGTTGACCGGTTAGGGGATCAAATTCAACAATGCTTTCTAATTCATCCCCAAAGAATGACAGGCGCCATGCGCGATCTTCTAAGTGGGCGGGAAAGACTTCTAACACGTCACCACGAACGCGAAATGAACCGCGCTGAAACGCCTGATCATTGCGACGGTATTGTTGGGCCACCAGATCGGCCATGATCTGACGTTGATTGTATTCCTGCCCTGCCTTAAGATCCTGGGTCATTGCGCCATAGGTTTCAACAGACCCGATACCGTAAATACAGCTAACCGATGCAACGATAATCACATCATCGCGTTCTAACAATGCCCGTGTCGCAGCGTGGCGCATACGGTCGATTTGTTCGTTAATTTGACTTTCTTTTTCAATATATGTGTCAGAGCGCGCAACATAGGCTTCGGGTTGGTAGTAGTCATAAAAACTGACGAAATATTCCACAGCATTATCGGGAAAAAACCCTTTGAATTCACCATATAGCTGGGCGGCAAGGGTTTTGTTTGGGGCTAAAATAATCGCAGGGCGTTGGGTTTCCTCGATAATTTTGGCCATGGTAAAGGTCTTACCTGTCCCTGTTGCCCCCAGTAGAACCTGATCACGTTCACCCGAGAGAACGCCAGCTGACAATTCAGCGATTGCAGTTGGCTGATCACCCGCTGGTTCGAATTCGGTATTCATCACAAATGCCTTACCCCCCTCTAGCTTGGGGCGTTCGCGCACGTTACCTGTTGCAAAACCGATTTGGGAATCATCCATGGCTTCTCTCCTGACTTCTCTAAAATTAGGGTTAAAGATGTCGTTTTCCAAGGGTGCATTCACCTTTTGTTCTGTGAATACTGGGTGCTTGTCGTTTTAGAAAAAATCGATCATAACAGGCCCAATAGAATAGGAGGATTTCATGCGCGCACGAATCTACAAACCTGCGAAAACTGCAATGTCATCTGGCACTGCCAAAACAAATCAGTGGGTATTGGAATATTGTCAGGATTCAGCCCGTGAAATCGATCCATTGATGGGCTGGACATCCAGTGGTGATACGCAATCACAAATCAAATTACGCTTTGACAACAAAAAAGCAGCGTTGGCCTATGCCAAAGAGATGGGAATTGAGGCTGATGTAAGCGAACCACAATCGCGCAAGCAAAACATTCGCGCACGCGGCTATGGCGAAAACTTTGCAACAGACCGTCGTGTTCCTTGGACGCATTAAGCCGTTGCAAATTGATTTGAAATTGCCACGCTGTTGCGTGGCTTTTTTATTTGTATTTCCTGGGAACACACGGTTCACTACGCAAAAGTATAAATGAGGTTTTTTGATGCGTCACGGTGGTCAGATCCTAGTGGATCAACTGAAAATCCAAGGGGTTGGGCGGGTATTTTGTGTCCCCGGCGAAAGCTACTTGGCAGCATTGGATGGATTGTTCCAAAGTGGGATCGATACCATTGTTGGACGCAACGAAGGTGGCGTGTCCATGATGGCCGAAGCACATGCAAAGCTGACAGGCGATGTTGGAATCGCCTTTGTCACCCGTGGTCCTGGGGCCACGAATGCATCATCAGGTGTACATGTCGCGTTTCAAGATAGCACACCAATGATCCTGTTTGTGGGTCAGGTCGCCAGTGATCAACGCGATCGTGAAGCATTTCAAGAGGTCGATTATCGCGCGATGTTTGCACCGTTGGCAAAATGGGTTGCTGAAATTGATCGCGCGGATCGGATACCAGAATATATTTCGCATGCGTTTCATGTGGCACAGTCTGGGCGCCCCGGGCCTGTTGTTTTGGCGTTGCCCGAGGATATGTTATCAGGCCAGGCTGATGTTGCAGATGTAATGCAACCTGCCAAACCAGCAGAACAATCTGTTTCACCATCCGTTGTTCAGGGCGTTTTGGATGATCTGGCCGCCGCAAAGAACCCAATGATGATAGTCGGTGGCCCAAAATGGTCTGCGGATTGCGCCGCGCTTTTGGCACGTTTCGCACAAGCAACGGGTTTGGCCGTTGGAACATCCTTTCGTATGCAGGATTACATCGATAATCGCCATCCAAATTACATCGGGGATGTCGGGATTGGGCCCAATCCTGAACTGGCAAAGCGTATTGATGATGCAGATGTTTTGTTCGTTTTGGGCGCGCGGTTGGGGGAAATGACCACGGGTGGATATGCCATGTTAACCCCC
>CAXABH010000086.1:0-6929 GCA_963966925.1 uncultured Rhodobacterales bacterium | reverse complement strand
TAACATCGTTTCCCCAGCCTCATGCAAATCACGTTGTCGCGTTCCATCGCACAGAACTTAGCGTGATACTGTCACTTTATGGTCAGATGGTGGCCGCAGGCGAATGGCGCGATTATGGGATATCATCATTGACAGAAGTTGCGGTATTTTCAATCTTTCGGCGCACAGCTGAACAACCGCTGTACAGGATTGAAAAACGTCCGAAACTTCGTAACAAACAGGGTGAATACAGCGTGATTGGAATGGACGGCCAAATTCTAAAACGTGGTCATGATCTTAAAACAGTTCTGCGTGTTTTTGATAAAAAGCGTATCCGAGTCGTCTAAAGGTTCTGTTCTAAAATTCGGCATGTAACCCTGAAATTTTTGCAATTTGCGACGTTAAAGAGTCCAACGAACAAAAAATCTTGGACACCATGCTAAAATCATTATTCCCAAACCACGGGGCAAATTCGGAAACAACCCAATATATCGCAGAGGAAATTGGCAGCCTCAGCGTTTCTATCGCGGGTGTATCTGGTAACATTGAAGATACCAGTGTTGAATTGACCGAACAGGCTGCATTGTTAGAAAACGCAGCAACCAGCATCAATCAAATTTCGATGCAATCGCGCGAAACAATGGGACATGGTGAAAGCAGCCAACAAATCGCAGAAGATGCGGTTGATTTAGCAACAGACATGACCCAGCGATTAAAAATTGTACTTAACCAAGCTGGCAGCCTTGCGAACAGCATGCAACTGATTGGTGACCAACTCGCCAATATTTCAGAACGTCTTGAAGCGGTGCAAAAAGTTTCAATAGAGATAGATACAATTTCACAAAAGACTTCATTGCTCTCATTAAATGCAGCGGTCGAGGCTGCAAGAGCGGGAGAGAGTGGACAAGGATTTCGTGTCGTCGCAGGCGAATTCAAAGAACTTTCCGAATACACAGCCAATGCAACCGTTCAAATTGGCAATTCCATCGAGGATTTATCTCAGGATATCGGCGTCCTCGTGGACCAGGCAAAGTCATCTATTGATACGGCAAAAATATTGACGAAGGATGCGAAAAGCATCGAAACAAAGGTAGCCCAGATACCCAGTGTCCTTGGGGATGTTGCAAGCAACCAACGCACAATCGTCGCGGTAAACCGCGAAATGGCATCCGCCGTGGAAACCCTCAACAGTGACATCAATACGCTATCAGGTGGCGTAAATCGTTCAGTCGTGAATATCCAAGATGCAAATATTGAATTGGATGCCTTAAGATCCACATCTGAACAAATGATCGGAGCGAGCGTCAAGCTTGGGGTGAGTACCGCAGATACAAAATATATCAATGCGGTATACAAAGTTGCCAAAAAAATTCAGTCAGCCATTGTAGAAGGTATTCAAAATGGTGACGTGTCCGAAGAGGACATGTTTGATCAGAATTATGTGGCTATTCCTGGCTCAAACCCGGTTCAAGTAGAAACACGCTACAATTCATTTCTGGACAAAATCCTTCCACCAATCCAAGAACCTATGTTGAAGTTTTCTGATCGTGTTGTGTTTTGTGCGACAGTTGATGTGAATGGATATCTCTCAACGCACAACGAAAAATTTTCGCACCCCCAACGGGTCAATGATATTGCTTGGAATACCGCAAATTGCAGAAGTAGACGCATTTTTAATGATCGAGTTGGGCTAAACGCAGGACGCAACACAGAGAAATTTTTGCTACAAGCCTATCGTCGAGATATGGGAAACGACACGTATGCATTGATGAAGGATTTATCTGCCCCAATCTACGTCAATGGGAAACACTGGGCCGCAGTACGTTTTGCGTATCATGCGTAGCATTGATAAAATGAAGAAGCCTTCGAAATTTCAAAGGCTTCTTGTTTCATGTATTTTGGAACTTAACGATCATTTCGGCTGAAACTAGTGCGCATATCTTCACCGTTTCCGAACCAGTTTTGGATGACGTTTGACAAATGATTTACGATACGCACACGTTGGGTAATACCCTGTGCTTCGGCGGCTTCGGCTTGTTTGCCGACGTAGGCGACCAAATCCGCTTGAACATGTTCCTCTTGTGCCAGAACCGTTCCATTTGACGCACGAACTGTCATATCGAACAGAATGTTATGCACACCGGAACTGGATAGTTTTGTACGCGCTTTATCGCTTAGGGCATGGAAACCGTGCACTGTGATTTCTAATGTTACTCGGCGTCCACCACGTAACGCGCGTGTTCCCGCGCGCGCGGACTCGCGGAAAATTTGCGCAACCTGTGCATGACGATCGCCTTCGGGTTCGCCACGCCAAACAATCTCTGCTTCTGGGGCATAAACATTTTCTTCGCTCACGCTTAGTGTTCGTGGAACATTAATGTTGATTTTGCTGACACGCCAATTGCGACTATCGCTTGCCGCGACACCTTCATACGCAGTTTCCCAAGTTCCTCCACAGGCCGATAACATTCACACAGCCGCAGCTGATAAAAACAATTGTCTGCGTTTCATTTTTTTCCTCACGTCAATAATCACTAGTGTTATGACTATATAGCGACATCTTCTATGGCTTTTTTAGGATCGACGAGAGACAATTTTGTGAAACTCTATTTTAAAGTGTGTTTTTGATTAACGATTATGACGTCAGCATTCGCATCAGGATACTGTTGGGATCTTTCAATGCATCGATAACGTCAAAATGATGTTCGCCCTGCCGGACAATCATTTTAACACCCCAATTTTCGGCCAAAACCATAGATTGCTCTAAAAACACGGGGCGCTCATCACCGCCCACCCAAACAGTTACGGGACAGGTCGGTGCCGGCATCAGCGCGGGACTTTCGGCGATTGCTGTTTCATCCGTCAATCGAAAATCATTATTCATTTCTGTGAATACCAAAGTACGCAAATCCGCGACTGCAGAAATCGGAACAATCTGCGTTATCCGAGAAACAATATCACAAGATAAAACATCAGGAACACCCAAACGCGCCACCAAATGACCACCAGCGGAATGTCCCGCCAATGCAATTGGCCCTGTAAATTTCTGTGCTATCTGCGTCACGCATATACGCATTTCCTGAGTAATTTCAGCAATCGAAACGCGCGGGCACAGATCATACGATGGCATTACAACCCGCCAGCCTTGTAATAACGCGCCCTTAGAAAAATGGGACCAATAGGATTTATCAAAGCGCCGCCAATATCCCCCATGCACAAAGATCAGGGTCCCTTTCGGCTTATCCTCGGGATGAAATACATCATAGGCTTGTCTCTTCGTCGGGCCATAAGAGATGTCCAGATCGGCACGTCCTTCCTTCAACAATTCAGAGCGGAAAATAGAAGCTTCTGATTGCCACTGGTTGATGAAATCATCCGCATTGGGAATATACGCCGCGTTAGCA
This sequence comes from uncultured Rhodobacterales bacterium, assembly GCA_963966925.1. Classification (GTDB taxonomy): domain Bacteria; phylum Pseudomonadota; class Alphaproteobacteria; order Rhodobacterales; family Rhodobacteraceae; genus HIMB11. Next base: position 3,546 of record CAXABH010000086.1, on the reverse strand, counting down.
TAAGCGTCATCATAATCTATTCGCGACATTGCTGGTTCCTTTGTAGGCTGGACAATCTATGACAGAGGTGATTTGCCTATGCACGAGATATTTTTGGAGGACGCCATGGCCAGCGAAACAAATTTAAAAAACCTACTAAAAGACCCATCATTACTTGTGACCCAAGGCTATCTAGCGGGCGAATGGGTTGATGGAGAAGATGGGACAACTTTTGATGTAACCAACCCAGCAAGAGGTGATGTTATTGCTCAGGTGGCGGATCTAAGCCGTGCACAAACCGCACAAGCAATCGCAGCAGCAGAAACAGCACAAAAAGAATGGGCTGCGAAAACCGCGAAAGAGCGCGCCAACATTTTGCGTCGTTGGTACGATCTGATGATGGAAAATGCAGATGATCTAGGCACAATTTTAACGGCTGAACAGGGTAAACCCCTAGCAGAGGCGAAAGGCGAAATTGGGTACGGCGCGTCATTCATCGAATTTTTTGCCGAAGAAGCAAAGCGCATCTATGGCGAAACAATTCCAGGCCATCAACCAGACAAGCGTATTACGGTATTAAAGCAGCCCATCGGTGTTGCGGCCTCGATCACGCCGTGGAACTTCCCCAACGCAATGATCACGCGTAAGGCCGCACCGGCATTGGCCGCGGGGTGTTCATTTGTTGCACGTCCAGCTGCGGAAACACCGTTGTCCGCATTGGTCATGGGCGTTCTGGCAGAACGTGCTGGCATCCCAAAGGGCGTTTTGTCGATCATTCCGTCCTCACGTTCCTCAGAGATCGGGAAAGAATTCTGTGAAAATCCTGCTGTGCGTAAACTGACGTTCACAGGCTCGACCGAAGTGGGCCGCATCCTTCTGCGTCAGGCAGCAGACCAAGTCATGAAATGTTCTATGGAGCTGGGCGGCAATGCCCCCTTCATCGTGTTTGACGATGCAGATTTGGACGAAGCAGTTGCAGGCGCAATCATGTGTAAGTTCCGCAACAACGGGCAAACATGTGTTTGTGCCAATCGTATCTATGTCCAATCGGGTGTATATGACGCGTTCGCCAAAAAACTGGCCGAAGCACTGTCAAAAATGAAAATTGGTGACGGGCTAGAGGATGGCGTGGCATTGGGTCCATTGATCAACCAGGACGCAATCACCAAAGTGCAAGAACATATTGCAGATGCAACGACAAAGGGCGGCACGATATTCTATGGTGGTGATAGCCATCAAGGCGAAGGCTTCTTTATGCCACCAACAATCGTGACTGGCGCCACAAAGGACATGGCTGTAGCGACCGAAGAAACATTTGGGCCACTTGCGCCCCTGTTTAAATTTGAGGACGTGGATGAAGTGATTGAATTGGCCAATGACACCATCTTTGGCCTTGCATCGTATTTCTATGCCAAAGACCTAAGCCGCGTGTACAAAGTGGCCGAGGCGCTGGAATACGGTATCGTTGGGGTCAATACAGGGATCATTTCAACCGAAGTCGCACCATTTGGTGGAGTGAAACAATCGGGGCTTGGCCGTGAAGGAAGCCATCATGGAATCGATGATTACCTTGAACTAAAATACATCTGCATGAGTGTTTAAACACATCGTGGGCTTTGATCATCACTCAGAGCCCACATTTTTTCGATTGTAAAATCCGCGTGCATTTCAGGGCGGAATTTTGTTTAGTCTCGGCCCCCAAGCTTTTTTATGACTTGGACCAGCTGATCGGGCTTAAACGGTTTAGCACTATATTCATCCATACCAGCCTCCAAACATCGACAACGGTCATCATCAGACGCATTTGCAGTAAGTGCAATAATTGGTACTTTGTCTAATTCTGGAATAGCACGAATTTTTCGCGCTGCCGTTAGGCCATCCATGACCGGCATTTGCATATCCATCAGGATCGCGTCAAATCTGTTGTCACGCATTAGAATATCCAATGCTTGTGCTCCATCATTCACTGGCACAACTTCGCAACCAGCACCCTCTAGGATCATTGTAGCCACGTTCTGATTAAGTGGATTATCCTCGGCTAACAGAATGCGGTGACCCACCAGAACACTATTGGTGTGCCCAACAGCTTCGTCCTTCACATCGCTATCAACATATTCTTTTGTGTTCTTGAATTCGACTAGGGTGTCAAACAACGTTGATGGGGTAACCGGCTTAATCAGTAGTGCGTTCACCTCGCCAGAGTCAGGAGCATGCAACATCATCTCTGCACCATGCGCAGTTTCCAAAATTATAATGCAATCATCAGCATTGGGTCGCATTTTCCGCATTATTTCCGCCGCTTTGATCCCATTGATCCCCGGCAGACGTTGGTCCATTAATACCACGTCAAACGGCGTCTCTGACTTAAGGGCCGTTTCAAATTTCTCAATGGCGTCCTCACCACTCAGAGCAACACGAAAATCACAATCAAAGCCTTGTACAATTTGGGTCAGTGATCGAAGCGAGATTGGGTTATCATCGACAATCAAGACAGATAAATCCACAAACGACCTTTTGTCATCGCTCTTAAGCATCGGCAAAGATGACGCAATGGGAAGAGTAAGCTCAAACCGGAAAGTAGAGCCAACACCAACCTGACTGGTTGCACTAACGGATCCACCCATCAATTTCGATAGTTGGCGCACAATCGTTAACCCCAAACCCGTTCCACCAAATTTTCGCGTGATCGAGGTATCTGCCTGCCTAAACGGTTTAAATAAACTATTTAAAACCTTTTTTGGCATCCCAATACCGCTATCTTCTACTTCGAAAACCAATGCGATCTGATCAGGGGTCCGTTTGGTTTCGGTTACTGATAGCTTAACAAAACCGCTGTCTGTGAATTTCACCACATTGCTTATCAAATTTACCAGAATTTGTTGCAGCCGAAATGGATCTCCGGTCAAGTTTAATGAAATGTCTGACGGCATCTCTAAAATAAGTTCGATATCCTGATACGTGGATAACGAACGCCCAACGTGCATGACCTCTTCTATAACTTGCTCTAAGCTAAATGGAATTGTTTCGACTTTTAATTGTCCCGCCTCAATTTTTGAATGATCCAAGATATCATTAATGACATTCATCAAAACCTTTGATGCGCTCTCTATCGCGCGGATCTGTCCCTTTAATTTTGGTGGCAACTTTTCCTGTTTCATTAAAAATAACATGCCAATAACACCATTCATTGGCGTTCTTATTTCGTGGCTCATACTCGCTAGGAAATCTGACTTTGCTTGATTTGCAGCTTCGGCATGTGCTGTTGCAACGCGTAATTTTTCATTGCTTTGCATAAGTTCAGCGTCAAATTTTTCGCTACGTGCCAACACGTAACCAATCCGCCAGCTAAACAAAATTGCAATCGTTATAATTAAGATCGCGGCCAACATAAATTTCGAAGAGAGAGAAGCTGTAAGGTTTTCATATTGATTTTTGGGCAGATATGTAATCACCTTCCAATGGTAATCCTCTGGCGCAGCATGCACCTTATTCAAAGTATTGGCGTTTAATATTGGCGAAGTGGCCAACAATGGACGAACAGTTTCAAAAGTCCAAAGGCCGTCTTTG
>CAXABH010000085.1:0-6970 GCA_963966925.1 uncultured Rhodobacterales bacterium | reverse complement strand
ATGCGGTTGAACGCGCGATCGAAGATCACATTCCAGCCGATTTTCAATTACATGCCCATCATTGGTTGATTTTGCATGGACGTTACCATTGTAAAGCGCGTAAACCGCAATGCGGCACCTGCCTAATTCGTGACCTGTGTTTGTTTGAGGAAAAAGAACTATGAAGAAGTTTGAAATCGTCGGTATCGGCAATGCTATTGTTGACGTGATTAGCACCTGTGACGATAGTTTTCTTGATCTGATGGGGATCGAAAAAGGCATCATGCAGCTGGTCGAAAAAGAGCGTGGTGAAACGCTGTACGCTGCGATGGAAACACGGACCCAGACACCGGGTGGTGCAGTGGCCAATACGATTGCGGGTATTGGTGCATTGGGCCTGAAAACGGGTTTTGTTGGTAAGGTGCGCAATGATGCACTGGGACAATTTTATGCCAAAAACATGAATGACACCGGAATCGATTTTCTGAACCCACCGATGGACGGGACAGATGTACCTACATCGCGTTCGATGATTTTTGTAACACCTGATGGCGAACGTTCCATGAATACATATCTTGGAATTTCTGCTGACCTGGGGTCAGAAGATGTTCGTGATGAATTTGGCAATGCTGCAAAAAATGTATTTTTGGAAGGCTATCTTTTCGACAAAGACAAAGGGAAAGAGGCATTCAAGCGTTTATCGCGTAGCTGCCGTGCAAGGGGTGGTCAGGCCGGGATTGCGATTTCCGACCCGTTTTGTGTCGAACGTCACCGAGATGACTTTTTTGATCTCATTAAAAATGAATTGGACTACGTCATTGGGAATGAGGCCGAGGTACAGTCGCTTTATCAAACCGAAGATACCGATGCGGCACTTGCTCAATTATCAGATATTTGTCCGATGGTCGTGTGTACGCGGTCGGGTGATGGCGTGAGCGCAATTCAAAACGGAAACCGCGTAGACGTTAATGTTGAAACAATTGTCCCAGTTGATGCTACTGGCGCAGGTGACCAATTCGCAGCAGGATTTTTGTACGGTATCCTAACAGAACGCGATTTGGACACAGCCTGCCGCATGGGATGTATCAGTGCAGGCGAAGTTATTCGCCACGTTGGACCACGTCCCGAGGCGAATGTGTTTGATCTGTTTAAAGCGGAGGGCTTGGTTTAATCACCAAGCTTTGCGTGCACTTCATCCAGATCTATTTCACCAATCGGCATCTTGTTTGAGGGATCTTGCGCGTCATATTTAAAGAGATCAAAGTCGCGTTTATAGATTTCGTATACCAAGTGCATTGATAGATCGTCAAAATAATCTTCTACAGGATGCGCACGCTTTGGGCCGTGCCCTTCGCTTTCGTTGAAACGTGGGACTTTGCCTAAATCGACGCCCACAGGTGTTTCAATATTACTTAGAACTGATTGCATGCCATCATTGAATTTTTCAGTCCAGAAAATGTTGCTATATCGGCCGCCGTTCACGATGAACGTTGAAACATGCCCTGACATTGCAGACCAATGAATATCAGGATCCATAGGTTTGCGAAACCGAATGGTATCACGCGCGAACAATAGAAATCTGCGAAAGGATTGAATTTGGTCGAATTCTTGTTTGCCATCATCGCCGCCAACCTCGATCCCATATTTCTGGATTAATAATGGAACTAGGTTTCCACGATATCTGCGACCATTGCGTTGAATGCCGCAAATCTTATCGAAAAACGATGAAAGTATCCGAGTGTAGGGATTGCGCACACATGTGAACGCATAGCTTTTGTTTGCCGTTACATTTTTTGTTATGGGTTCTTGGCTGGCTTCAATTGCCCATTTGTGCATTCCACTTTTTGCATCATGAATATCGCCATCAAAAAAACGACCGTGATCTGAATAGAACATTATTTGGCCGATCGTCGAACACGCACATTTAGGTACGACGCGATACACAACACTTTCACTCTCTGTCATCCATGTGCCTGGAAAACCCATTCCTGAACCCTTTTTTACAACCGCTCTTGTTTTTCTTACGGCATTATGGCCTTTAAGGTTAGGAATGCAAAGCAAGGTTCATTTTCCTATGTGCTTTTTTAGGACGTGTTGAATTTGAACCATAAAATGCACTAAAGAAGAGCTGTAATGTCACGGATTGCGTATATCCTATTATGTCACAAAGAACCTGAAGCGATTGTTGAACAAGCAAATCGACTAACGGCGGCCGGTGACTATATTGCGATTCACTTTGACGCCAGTGCAGAACAAGCATCTTACCATTCGCTAAAAAGTGCCCTGTCTGATAATCCAAATGTTATTTTTGCACGCCGTCGAATCAAGTGTGGCTGGGGGGCGTGGTCTCTCGTTCAGGCCACGCTGTATTCTATAGAAGCTGCGGTTGAAGCATTTCCAAAGGCCTCACATTTTTACATGATTTCTGGCGACTGTATGCCAACAAAATCGGCTGATTACATACACGATTTTTTGGATTCACAGGACGCCGATTTTATTGAAAGTTTCGATTTTTTCCAGAGTGACTGGATCAAAACAGGTATGCGAGAAGAGCGTCTGATATATCGGCATTTTTTCAACGAACGTACGCAAAAATGGTTATTTTATAAATCATTTGAACTACAAAAAATGCTTGGTTTACGCAGAAGTTTACCCGCTGATCTACGTATCCGAATTGGCAGTCAGTGGTGGTGTCTGCGCCGCAAAACAGTGGAAGCCATATTGGATTTTCTGAAAAATCGACCAGAAGTTTTGAAGTTTTTTAAAACGACTTGGATCCCGGATGAAACCTTCTTTTAAACCTTGGTTGGGCACCTTATACCTAGCAAAGAAATCAGAACGCGCACGTTAACTTTTCTAGTGTTTTCTGATTATGGAATGCCTGCCACATTTTACAATGACCATTATGAATTTTTGATTGGTCAGGATTCTTTATTTGCACGAAAAATAAGCGCTGGGGCAACGGCACTGCGTCAACGACTTGGCGCATTGTACAATTCCAAACACCGTGAATTTCAAACCTCGAATGAGGGAAAAAATCTATACAAATTTATCACGGAACGTGGGCGCACAGGATTGCGGTTCGCGTCGCGTTTCTGGGAACTGGAAAGCACAATTGGTCGCGATCGTGAATTATACATCATTATTTGTAAAAAATGGCATGTTGCAAAACGAATTATCGAAAAAATGCGCCCGCATGCTGAAATGCCGCTATTGGAATATATTTTTAATGAAGATGTAAAAGAACTGCCTGAACTGGGTGGAATACTCTCTAGTCATCAGAAAAAAGCGCGCCATCGACGCGCACTCATTAGGATGCTTTACGAATATTACGAAACAGACAAGCTAACGATCTGTTTGGATCCATCGAATATCGATTTGATCCGTGATTTTGCGTCGGATCGCAACACGACCCGTGTTTTGGAAGTCAATTGCGAATTTGATGATAATTACATCTTAGGCCATGCGCGCCGCATTGGTTTGATTTCTGACCAGACTGCTGTCGAAACTATGGTGAAATTGTTGCCTTCAATTCGCAACGATTTAAGGAAAGAAATTGACAGTATCAGCGATCTAAAGCTGGAATTTGCTTATAAAATCGACGAAAAAGGGGCAGCACATAGAAATGCAGACCAACTATCGCGATTTGCTGATATTACGGCGGAGCAGGCGCTGGATATTGTGACGCTAGACTGGATTTATTCAGATTAAGGATTGAGATGAGCTACAGCTACGATGATCAGAACATTTTCGCAAAAATCCTCCGTGGAGAGATCCCCAACAAAACTGTATTTGAAACAGAACATGCGTTGGCGTTTGAAGATATCGCGCCACAGGCACCCATTCACGTATTGGTTATTCCAAAAGGACCCTATGTGAATTATGACCACTTCGCACTTGCGGCCAGTGATGAGGAAATTGTCGGTTTCACCCGGGCGATTGGACAAGTTTGCAAAATGTTAGGCGTCCAACCATCGTTAGATGGCATGGGGTATCGTGCAATTGCCAATACAGGGGAGGCAGGTGTGCAAGAAGTGCCGCATTTGCATGTTCATATTTTAAGTGGTCGTGTTCTTGGCAGAATGATAAGCCGCGCAAGCTAGTTCTTGCCTCATTTTTTATTTTAACGCATAAGCAGCAGCGCATCAGAAAAAGGACAGCTGAAATGACAACAAATGCACCAGAAACAAAAATTGTTGAGTCCTACCGCGTTTCATGTGACGGCGGGGAAGGTGCGCTGGGTCACCCGCGCGTTTGGTTGCAAATCCCAAATGAGCATGGATGGGTTGAATGTCCGTATTGTGATTGCAAGCTGATTCACAAAGATCACCAAAAACCCGCCTAAGAGCTAAAAAGCTCAATTTGATTTGGGGTTTTTATGCGCAAGCTATATGATTCTGGCAGACGTGTCATAGTGTCTTAGATTTTTGCCCAAATTTGAATCCTATGCTGATTCTTATTGAGAATAACGGAACGTATTAATGTTACCGTGTGCAAAAAGATTTTTTTCCAATGAAACTGGTGCAGTAACGATTGAATGGGTTGTATTGAGTGCGCGTGTTATTTTGCGGTGAGACGCGGAATATAGTAATTTCAGAAATAATGCCGAAAATACTATAGTATTTTTGATGGTTACTAAGGGTTGCGATCAACTAAGCATGTTGGGCGGCGACGCGATTAGGGTGTGGCCATTAACGTTCGCCTTGTATACCTTCGTGCTAAACGTAACAGGGGCACAAAATGAATTTTGGCAAGGGCCACCACCTTCACCTAATCGACGGATCCGCATTCATCTTTCGCGCATTTCACGCACTTCCACCTTTGACGCGTAAGTCAGATGGAATGCCGATTGGTGCTGTCAGTGGATTCTGCAATATGCTGCAGCGTTATATTGAAGGCAACACTGGCCCAGATGCTGCCACCCATATTGCGGTTATTTTTGACAAAGGCAGCCACACATTTCGTAATGATTTGTACGACCTTTACAAAGCCAATCGTGATGCGATGCCCGAGGATTTGCGCCCACAAATGCCCCTTACGCGCGATGCAACACGTGCCTTCAACATCGCCTGCGAAGAGATTGAGGGATACGAGGCTGACGACATAATCGCCACCCTATCCTGTCAGGCGCGCGATGCGGGCGGTCGAGTTACCATTATCAGTTCTGACAAAGATTTGATGCAATTGGTGGGTGGTGGTGTCGAAATGTTTGACGCCATGAAACAAAACCGCATCGATCGGGATGGTGTGCATGCCAAGTTCGGCGTTTATCCAGAACGTGTTGTCGATGTGCAGGCGTTGGCGGGCGATAGTGTTGATAATGTGCCTGGCGCGCCTGGTATCGGGATCAAAACTGCGGCTCTTTTAATTAATGAATACGGCGATTTGGATAGCTTGTTGGAACACGCAGGTGAAATCAAACAGCCAAAGCGACGCGAAACTTTATTAAATAATGCTGATCAAATCCGTCTGTCGCGACAATTAGTACAGCTGGATTGTAATACGCCGTTGGACTTTACCATTGATGATTTGGAAATCCGGGAACCTGACCCAGATCACCTGCTGGGCTTTTTATCTGAGATGGAGTTTAGGACACTAACAAAACGTGTTGCTGATCGTTTTGGCAAAGATATGCCGCAAATTGCAGATGCAGGACCGTCCAAGACTGCTGGGCAATCTGCTGCTATTAACGTTGCAGAGGTCGCATTCGATCCAGAAAAATACGAATGTGTGCGCGATATGACAGCGCTACAGGACTGGATTGCGCGTATATATAACGTTGGCTATGTGGCAGTTGATACTGAAACCACTTCACTAAATGAGATGCAGGCTGAATTGGTTGGCATTTCTCTGTCAGTAAAGGCAGGAGAGGCCTGTTACATCCCGTTAACACACAAGGCGAATGCAGCCGATGATTTGTTTGGTGGGGCTGAACTTGCCGCAAACCAATTACCATTAAACATTGCCTTAGATGCGCTAACGCCAATGCTCCAGGATCCATCAATCCTGAAAATTGGTCAGAACATGAAATATGATACCAAGATTTTTGCAGGTCTGGGTGTTGATGTCGCGCCGATTGATGACACCATGCTGATGTCATATGCAATGCATGGGGGTTTGCACAATCATGGTATGGATGGCCTGTCTGAGCGGTATTTGAACCATACACCCATTCCAATTAAGCCGCTGTTGGGGACGGGAAAATCCGCAATTACGTTTGATCGCGTCCCTGTTGATGATGCGACGAAATATGCTGCAGAAGATGCTGATATCACATTGCGTCTTTGGCAACTGTTTAAGCCTCGTTTACATTCATCTAAGGTTACGCGTGTTTACGAAAGTATGGAGCGTCCACTTATCCCTGTTCTGGCGCAGATGGAGCGGACGGGGATTAAGGTGGATCGTGATACGCTATCTCGTATGTCAAACGCTTTCGCGCAAAAAATGGCGGCGCTTGAATCTGAAATTCATGAGATGGCAGGGGACACTTTTAATGTAGGAAGCCCAAAGCAGCTGGGCGAAATCATGTTTGATAAGCTGGGTTATGAAGGTGGCAAAAAAGGGAAAAATGGCGCCTATTCAACGGGTGCAGATATTTTAGAGGATTTGGCCACTATCCATGATTTGCCAAAGCGCGTTTTAGATTGGCGTCAACTGAGCAAGTTAAAATCAACATACACAGATGCACTTCAGGACCATATCAATTCTGACACAGGCCGCGTTCACACATCGTATTCCATTGCGGGTGCAAACACGGGACGCTTAGCATCAACTGATCCGAATTTACAAAATATTCCCGTTCGGACAGAAGATGGTCGTCGCATAAGAGAGGCGTTCATTGCTGAACCCGGGAATGTCCTTGTATCCCTTGATTATAGTCAAATTGAATTGCGTATTTTGGCGCATGTCGCGGGTATCGAGAGCCTGAAACAAGCCTTTCGTGACGGATTGGACATTCACGCGTTGACCGCATCAGAAATGTTTGATGTGC
>CAXABH010000084.1:0-7017 GCA_963966925.1 uncultured Rhodobacterales bacterium | reverse complement strand
GGTGTTCGATAATGGACAGGCATGGTGAAGGATACAGATATCAGTTTGGGCGATTTGGCGGATAACGCATTGCTGGTTCTGTTTGCAAATGGTTCCAAACCGGCGGCAATGGAATTAACACGCCGCATTGGTCCCAAATTGTTTCGCCATGCATATTATCGGCTGCAAAACAAATCAGATGCCGAAGACATCGCACAAGAGGCGTTTTTGCGATTGTGGAAAATTGCACCAGACTGGAAACAAGATCAGGCACAGGTTTCAACTTGGCTCTATAGGGTTGTTGATAATCTGTGTATTGATCGTTTGCGCGCGCGACGTCCATCCTCCTCCCTTGACGATTTAGCAAATGATCCTGTGGATCCTTCTCCCTCTGCAGATCAATCTATGTTGGATCAATCACGGGCGCGCGCGCTGCATCGCGCTCTTGCTGCGCTGCCAGATAGACAGGCACAAGCCGTGCGTTTGCGCCATTTGGACAATTTAACCAACCCTGAAATCGCCCAGATTATGGGGTTGAGTGTAGAAGCCGTGGAAAGTTTGACAGCGCGCGGCAAATGCGCACTTCAGGCACAATTGCATGGTCAAAAAACTGCGTTAGGATATGAAAATGACACAGCATGATCAAAATCAGGATGCACAATTAGATGATCTATTTGCCGCCGCAAGGCGTGATGCACCCCAACCAAGTGATGCGTTTATGTTGTCACTGTTTGATACGATCCCCGAACAAGGCGCTGTGACATGCCAGATTGAGGATGACGTCACGCTGGGGTGGTGGGCAGGTGTTCGACATACCATTGCACAGATATTTGTGACGCGGAATGTGTTTGCGGATGCCTCTGCCCTGACTGGGGTGATTGCTGCTGGTGTGTTTGGGGTTTGGATTGGTGTGAATGGCGGGGATATTGGGGGTGTTTCCCTAAACCCGTTTGAGTCACAGGGTATTGATATTGTTGATCCGTTTTCAGGATTGGACCTAAGTTATGTGGATGACGGCGCATGAGTGAACAAATGAAAACACCCAGAAAATGGACCAAGGTGCTATTGATTGCATCCCTGGCGCTGAATGCTTGTTTTATTGGTATAATTATTGGTGTGAAACTGACACAGGATGAAATGCGCCCGCAGCGCGCGCCCAGTGCGCAGGGATCGCTTTATTTAAGAGCGTTATCGCATAAGGATCGCCGCGCATTAGGCAACTCAATGCGCAGTTATCACACACCTGAAATGCGTCAGACGGTGCGCGCAGGATATGAAAATGCGTTACAACTACTGCGGGCAACCCCCTTTGATGCAGCGGCCTTACAAACCCTAATGGAAGATCAAACAAAGGCGTCAGAGGAACGTTTGGCCTATGCTAGAGGGGCGTTGATCGCCCATCTATCTGCGATGAGCGATGCCGATAGGGCAGAGTTTGCAAACGCATTGGAACAGGCCCTAAACCGTGGACCGAAGCGGACCAAAAAGCCCTAGCCATAATCCGCAACGGGAACCCCCGCAATCGCGGCCATATTCAACAGCCCGCGTGCGGTGATTGACGGGGTCACGATATGCGCCTGATTGCGCAGACCCATCAGAATTGGACCAACCTCCAGCCCACCAGCGCGCATTTTCAGGATATTACGCACACCTGATGCTGCATCCGCATGACCAAAAATCAGAACGTTTGCGACCCCATCCAATCGATTCTGCGGCATAACGCGTGCGCGCAATTCGGGATCCAGTGCGGCATCAATGTTCATTTCGCCTTCGTATTGGAAATCTAAATCCATCAGATCCAGTTGCGCCATTGCATCGCGTAAACGCTGTCCCGTATCACCTTGCATGCTACCAAACTGCGAACGCGCACAGAGTGCGATTTTAGGTGCCAATCCAAAGCGGCGCACATGTCGTGCGGCCCCCAAAACAGACTGTGTAATTTGTTCAGGGGTGGGCGATGTGTGTACATGGGTATCTGCAATGAACAGGGGGCCATCCTCTAGGATCATAAGAGACAAGGCACCTCTTGCGTGTTGTGTGGGATCACACAAAACCTGTTCGATGTAGTTTAGATGCCAGCGATATTCACCAAACGTGCCACAAATCATGCTATCGGCCTCGCCACGTTGAACCATAACTGCGGCAATGGCCGTGGTGTTTGTGCGCATGATGGCCTTGGCCAGATCGGGTGTGACCCCACGACGTGCCATGATGTCGTGATATGTCCCCCAGTAATCACGATAACGGGGGTCATTTTCGGGGTTCACAATTGCAAAATCACGTTCGGGACGAATAGTCAGGCCCAACCGTTCACAACGCTGGGCGATCACATCGGGTCGTCCAATCAAAACAGGTTTTTCGTTGGTTTCTTCCAAAATCGCTTGGGCTGCGCGTAGAACACGTTCGTCTTCGCCTTCGGCAAAAGCAATTTTACGAGATTGTTTGCTGGCCGCATCAAACACGGGCCGCATCAGCATCGCGGATTTGAACACAGCATGATCCAGGATCTCGCGGTATGCGTCGATATCCGCAATAGGGCGCTTGGCAACCCCGCTATCCATTGCCGCCTGTGCCACAGCTGACGAAACAATACCAGATAGGCGCGGGTCAAAGGGTTTGGGGATTAGATAATCCGCACCAAAATTCATTGTTTCGCCCTGATACGCAGCAGCGGCCTCTGCGCTGGTACTGGCGCGGGCCAATTCTGCAATGCCATCAATACAGGCAATCTGCATGGCATCGTTAATTTCGGTTGCGCCCACATCCAACGCACCGCGGAAAATAAAGGGAAAGCATAAAACGTTGTTTACCTGATTTGGAAAATCGCTGCGTCCCGTTGCGATGATTGCATCTGGTGCAACCTTGCGGGCGGCATCGGGCATGATTTCAGGATTTGGGTTGGCCAGCGCAAAAATAATTGGGCGCGGCGCCATCCGTTTAACCATATCGGGTTTCAAAACATTCGGTCCGGATAGGCCTAAAAATAAATCCGCACCATCAATCACATCGTCCAATGTGCGTTTGTCGGTGTTTTGCGCATATGCTGCCTTTTGCGGGTTCATATCCGTTGTTCGGCCCTCGTAAACGACGCCATGCACATCACATAACCACACGTTTTCCCGACGCAAACCCAGTTTCAGTAACATGTTCAGGCATGCAATTCCCGCGGCACCGCCACCTGTCGAAACAACCTTAATCTCTTCAATCTTTTTGTTGGCCACGAACAAGGCATTTTTCGCCGCCGCCCCCACAACAATCGCAGTTCCGTGTTGATCGTCATGAAAGACTGGAATGTTCATACGTTCACGACACAGTTTTTCTACGATAAAGCAATCAGGTGCTTTGATGTCTTCTAGGTTTACGGCCCCAAACGTAGGTTCCAGAGCGCAGACAATATCAGCCAGCTTTTCCGGATCGCTTTCGTTCACTTCGATGTCAAAACAATCAATGTTTGCGAATTTTTTGAACAGTACGGCTTTGCCTTCCATCACAGGTTTTGACGCCAACGCCCCGATGTTGCCCAATCCCAACACGGCCGACCCGTTTGAAATCACCGCAACCAAATTGCCACGCGCCGTATATTTCGAGGCCGTGTCTGGATTATCCCGAATTTCGATCGAGGCCTCTGCCACTCCAGGTGAATAAGCCCGCGCCAAATCGCGCCCGTTTGCCATTGGCTTGGTTGCGCGAATTTCCAATTTACCTGGCTTTGGAAATTCATGGTAATTCAACGCTGCTTGGCGAATTGGGTCTTGTTTTTTGTCGGACATTTTAGCCTCATTTGGAAATATAGTTTAGTGTTAAACTAATATTTTGACTGATGAAAGTCATTAGTGGATGTAGAAGCACAAAGGGAAATGATTTGCACCAGATCATCCTGCACACTAATGTTGAACGACATAAAGGGCGAAGGATTTAAAATGTCATTACGAGAAGCGGCATTGAATGTGCGTGAAAATGCATATGCCCCATATTCTGGGTTCAAGGTTGGCGCCGCTATCACTTCTGCAGATGGTCAGGTTTTTGGCGGCGTAAATGTTGAAAATGTGGCCTATCCAGAAGGCACCTGTGCCGAGGCTGGCGCAATCGCTGCGATGGTTGCTGCGGGCAAAACAACCTTAACCGAGGTTTACGTTATCGCGGACAGCCCAGAGCCTGTGGCCCCCTGTGGTGGGTGTCGTCAAAAATTTGCCGAGTTTGGGGCCGCAGAGGTCAAAGTTACGCTGGCGACATTGGATGGGGTAGAGCATGAAACAACCATCGGGGACCTATTGCCTGGTGCCTTTGGAACCCATCACATGAGCCTGTGACATGGATGCGGCTGGCATTATCTGGCGGTTGCGAAAAGGCGATCTACCGACGAAAGATGAATTAAACTGGTTCGCCGCGGGTTTGGCAGAGCAATCTATCAGTGATGCGCAGGCGGGGGCCTTTGCCATGGCGGTGTGCCTAAACGGTTTGGGCGACGCGGGGCGACGTGATCTTACCCTAGCGATGCGCGATAGCGGTGCAACACTGTCGTGGGATTTTGATGCCCCCATTCTGGATAAACATTCTACGGGCGGGATCGGAGATTGTGTTTCACTGATCCTGGCACCTTTATTGGCGTCAGCTGGCGTTGTTGTGCCGATGATCTCTGGGCGGGGTTTGGGCCATACTGGCGGAACGCTAGATAAATTAGAGGCCATTCCTGGCCTGCGAACACAATTTGATAAAATGCATTTAGACGCAATTTTAACAACTGCAGGCTGCGTCATTGCGGGGGCCACAGGTGATATTGCCCCAGCAGATCGTCGTTTGTACGCGGTGCGCGATGTCACGGGGACTGTCGACAGTTTGGATTTGATCACGGCCTCTATCCTGTCCAAAAAGCTGGCCGCTGGATTGCAGGGATTGGTGTTGGATGTCAAATGTGGCAGTGGTGCGTTCATGCAAACACCAGCAGACGCCCGTGATTTGGCGCGTTCCTTGGTTGAAACGGCAAATGCCGCGGGTTGCAAAACGTCAGCCATTCTTTCGGACATGAATGCGCCACTTGCACCTGCAATGGGCAACGCGCTTGAAGTACGTGCAGCGTTAGAGGTGCTGGCTGGATCGGCGCAGGGGCGGTTGCGGGATTTATCAATTCGCCTGGCGGCTCAGGTCTATGCAACGCATTTTGATCTGCCAATGGACAACGCGATTGCAAAATTTCACAACCTGTTGGATCAGGGAACCGCAATGGAGCATTTCGCAAGGATGATTGCCGCCATGGGGGGACCAATTGGGTTTGCGGATAATTGGAACAGATACCTACCTGAAGCCTCGGTTATTTTAGAGGTAAGTGCAAAGCAGTCAGGTTTTATTTCAGGGTTCCGTGGTATCGACATGGGGAATGTCGTTGTCGATCTGGGTGGGGGACGACGCGTTGAAAGTGATGTGATCGATCCCGCCGTTGGCATTGATCAAATCCTTCCATTTGGGGCACAGGTGGGGCGTGGCGAAATTATTGCACGGGTGCATGCAAATCGTTTGGATCGTGCGCAGGCTGCAGTTAAGGCATTGGAAAATATCATTATAATTGGTGATGCAGCAGTGGTTTCAACACCACTGATATTGGAACAGATTGGAATGTGATGCGGGCGTTTTTGGTTGTTATGGATTCGGTCGGCATAGGGGGCGCACCTGACGCAGATCGGTTTTTCAATGGCGATGTGCCTGATACTGGGGCTAACACTGTTTTAAATATTGCTCAGGCCTGCCAGGATGGATTGGCCGAACAGGGGCGTCATGGGCCACTGAACCTACCGACATTGACCAGATTGGGATTGGGAAATGCGATACAGGCTGCATCAGGGAAAATTGCACCCAATTTACCAAGGGTTTCAGGGGCAACATGGGCTGCGGCGACGGAACAATCACAGGGCAAGGATACGCCGTCAGGCCATTGGGAATTGGCGGGTCTAACCGTTCCGTGGGATTGGCATTATTTCCCCAATACACAGCCAAGTTTTCCCAAGGAGGTCACCGATGCAGTTTGCCGCGCTGCGCATGTTTCCGGGATATTGGGGGATTGCCACGCCTCAGGAACAGAAATCATTCAGGATCTAGGGCAACGTCACGTCGAGACGGGGCAGCCCATTTGTTACACATCCATCGATAGCGTATTCCAAATCGCGGCCCATGAAACGCATTTTGGACTGCAACGCTTATATGATCTGTGCACTGTGATTGCACCGATGTTACACGAAATGAAGGTCGGGCGCGTGATTGCACGCCCCTTTGTTGGGGATCATGAAACGGGTTGGACACGCACCTCTAATCGCCGTGATTTCGCAATTGAACCACCGCGCCCTATCCTGACAAATTATTTACAAAATGCGGGTGTTCATACCCGCGCTATTGGGAAAATTGGGGATATCTTGTCGATGCAGGGCATTGATCAGTGCGTCAAAGGGGATGATGAAACCCTGATGACGGCCCTTGGTGATCATGTGGATAATGCCCCGGATCATAGTTTCACCTTTGCAAATTTTGTTGAATTTGACAGTCTCTATGGACATCGTCGTGATGTTTCGGGATATGCATGTGCATTGGAATGGTTTGATCAGAAAATTGGGAATGTCATTGCGCGATTGCGCCCAGATGATGTGATGATCCTGACAGCTGATCATGGAAACGATCCAACATGGATTGGTACCGATCATACCCGTGAACGTGTGCCCGTCTTGATTGCAGGTGCAAAACCCAAGGACATTGGCGTCATTGGGTTTCATGATGTGGCGGCAACAATCGCACAGTTTTTTGATGTACCCTACCACGGAGAAGGGAAAAATATATTATGAGTGAACCCAGAGCAGACGGTGCAAAAATCGAAATTCACTTGCATCACGAAGGTGCGGCACCGCCAGAATTCATTCGCCGTCTTGCCGCAGAGAAAAAGGTGGATCTGTCCAAAATTTTTGATGAAACGGGCGGATATGTTTTTACATCCTTCACCGAATTTCTGCGCACATACGAGGCCGCGTGCACTGTTTTGCAAACACCAGAGGATTTCTA
>CAXABH010000083.1:0-7086 GCA_963966925.1 uncultured Rhodobacterales bacterium | reverse complement strand
CCTAATGTTTGTTTTTTTGGGATTATATAATTCAAAAAAATACCAAGGTCTTAATAACTATTTAACTGCGAACAGAAATATTGGATTATTTTCTCTAACAACAAGCTTAACAGCCTCAGCACTAGGTGCATGGATTTTATTTGGTCCGGCTTCAGCAGCAACTTGGGTTGGAATACGGATGGTATTTGAATCGTGGTCAAAAACTGGTCCGTCAAGAAGAGTGGAATAAACTGGGCCAAGAAATCAGACAATTTGATGAAATGCGCGCAACCACCTCTGGCGGCTCTCCTATTGCAGAAATATTGACACTTGGCGCGCGCTACGACGTTATTCGTCCGCTTGAGGTGGCATTGCGTTTTCGTGAACCAGAGCCTTCAACAGAGGGGATTTCGGAATTTCACGAAGTGATGCGCGAACATCCAAATGATCATGGCGTTGCTGCGATTTTGGCATATACTCACATTGATGCGGGATGGGCCTGGTACAATGCGATGCCACATCCAAATCACGCTGGGTTTCTAAAGGTTTTTCAGGAACACTTCGCCCTCGCCCAAGAAGTCTTGAACAATTTCAACGCGCGCGAACTTTCTTCACCCATCCTAGCAGCGGCGCAATGCGCAACGCTACCTGGATTAAAAAATGCAGACCTTCGGGTGATTGATGATTACAATGAATTGATCGACTTAGACCCAACAACGCCGCTGAATTTACGCAACTTTGGACGCCACCTGTTACCACAATTCCTAGGTGATTATGACATATTAGATCGCCAAGCCACACGTCTGCGCGAGGAAATGCACGACATCTGGGGCAGCGGCGCATATGCGTGGATGTACATGGATGCATTAAGCGAAGATCAAAACGCGTTCCAAATGCTGGACACCGATGCATTCCTGCACGCCATCTTAGAGATTTTTGAACGTAGGCCTGATCAATACACTGCCAACGCAATTGCAGCGTTTTTGGCTGTCACACTGGGGGATTACTCAGGCAGACAGGAAAATTCAGCCGTGCGCAAAAAGCGACAAAAACTGAACGAAGCAGCAGAATACGTTGCCGAGGAGTTTTTGCGCGAAATCGATCCCATGCCTTGGTATCGCGCTATTATTGGATTGGCACCACACCTGGGGATCGAGGATTCAGAGATCCAAACAAAAATAGGCGAAGAAACGGCTCTGCGCGTCCTGTGCCGCATCCTACCCGAACTAAAGAATGCCGCAAACATGTAAGCGGGACGACAAAGACGATTGAATCCCCAAGCTGCATTCGCTACACCGCATCTAAGACACGATATGCAGGTGATAGTGATGTTGGATCAAACGTTCGAAACCCCGAAACCCAAGGTGATTGCAGGCGCAAAACACGATTGGGAACTTGTGATCGGTATGGAGGTGCACGCACAAGTGGCCTCGAACGCGAAACTGTTTTCGGGTGCATCAACGCAATTTGGGAATGAACCAAATTCAAACGTCGCCTTTGTTGATGCGGCCATGCCCGGCATGTTGCCTGTGATCAACGAATTCTGCGTCGAACAGGCTGTGCGCACAGGGTTGGGGTTAAAGGCCGATATCAACCTGTGGTCCGCATTTGATCGCAAAAACTATTTCTATCCTGATCTTCCGCAGGGCTATCAAATCTCTCAACTGTATCACCCAATCGTAGGTGAAGGCGAAGTCATCGTGGATATGAGCCCCGGTGTGGCACGACGCGTGCGGATTGAACGCATCCACATGGAACAAGATGCAGGTAAATCCATTCACGACATGGATCCAAACATGTCCTTTGTTGACCTGAACCGCACAGGTGTCTGCCTGATGGAAATCGTCAGCCGCCCTGACATCCGCGGCCCAGAAGAGGCCGCCGCCTACATCGTAAAACTGCGCCAAATAATGCGCTATCTGGGCACATGCGATGGCAACATGCAAAACGGCAATCTACGTGCGGATGTAAACGTGTCGATTTGTTTGCCAGGGGCCTATGAAAAATTCATGGAAACCGGTGATTTTGATCATCTGGGCACACGCTGTGAAATTAAAAACATGAACTCGATGCGCTTTATCCAACAAGCGATTGAGGTCGAAGCACGCCGCCAAATCCAAATCGTAGAAGCCGGCGGAAAAGTGGATCAGGAAACCCGCCTTTATGACCCAGACAAAGGCGAAACACGATCCATGCGTTCCAAAGAAGAAGCGCATGATTATCGTTACTTCCCAGATCCCGATCTGCTGCCACTTGAGATTGAACAAGACTGGGTGGACAATATCGCGTCACAGCTTCCTGAACTTCCTGATGACAAAAAGGCACGCTTTATTGGTGACTTTGGTTTGTCGGAATATGATGCCTCTGTTTTGACTGCAGAAGTTGAATCAGCCGACTTTTTCGAAGCAGTCGCCAATGGTCGGGACGGAAAATTAGCGGCGAACTGGGTGATCAACGAATTATTTGGTCGCCTGAAAAAAGATGATCGCGACATCACGGACAGTCCTGTCAGTCCTGAACAATTGGGCGGAATTATTGAATTGATCACCAAAGGCGACATTAGCGGCAAAATTGCCAAAGACCTGTTTGAGATTGTCTATACAGAAGGCGGCGACCCCGCCAAGATCGTCGAAGCGCGCGGTATGAAACAAGTCACCGACACAGGTGCGATTGAGGCGGCCGTTGATCAAATCATCGCAGACAACCCAGCACAGGTTGAAAAAGCCAAAGCAAATCCAAAATTGGTGGGTTGGTTCGTAGGCCAGGTGATGAAAGCCACTGGCGGCAAGGCAAACCCCAAGGCCGTGAACGAAATCGTTTCGGCAAAGTTGGGTATATAGTGTAGGGCGGAGCATGCTCCGCCAATCACGCTTTTGCTATTTTGGAATGGATAAATCCAACGCTAATGCGTGGATCTCACTCATTAATTGTTTTCCAATCGCGGCATGGACAGCACGATGTTGTGCAATCCGCGATTGCCCGGCCAACGATGCGGCAACCATTTTCACACGAAAATGGCTTTCCCCACCCTCTTGAAACCCTGCGTGTCCACGATGCAGTTCGCTTTCGTCCTCCACATTCAGGTGCTGAGGATCAAAAGCATCGGTTAAGCGTAAGGTAATTTGTTCTGTGCGCGTCATTTTTTGTTTGTGCCTCTTCCATATTTCTGTGTCGCGGGTATGATGGCATGCCCGAGTCGAAAGGTATAGTCATGAGCAAGTCTGATCCATTCGGTTTTGACATTTCGGTGTCTGCCTCGAAAAAGAAAAATCCACGCGGTCGCCGCGGTTTGTCCGGCGAATCCGAAACATCTGTTCGTCAATGCGAACATGACGGCTGTAGCGATGCTGGAAAATTCCGTGCGCCAAAATCGCCTGACGTTTTGGATGAATTCCTGTGGTTTTGTAAAGATCACGCACGCGAATACAACGCGCAATGGAATTTCTTTACCAACCAAACAGAGGCGGAAATGAACGCCCAAATGTCCAAGGATAAAGTTTGGGAACGTGAAACCAAATCCTTCCGCGATCCAGAGGCACGCGCATGGGCGCGTTTGGGGATCGAGGACCCGCATCAAGTTTTGGGCGATAATGCCACAAAAAATCCAGGACGTGCAGGAAGTTCGACAGGACATACACGTCGTCTACCCCCAACTGAACGGCGCGCCATCGAAATTCTGGACGCCAAAGACAGCTGGAGCAAAGCGGATGTGCGCAAAGCCTACAAAGCCCTAATCAAGGTATTGCACCCCGACATGAACGGCGGGGACCGCAGCCAAGAAGAACAACTACAAGAAGTGGTCTGGGCCTGGGATCAAATCAAAGATAGTCGTAATTTTAAATGATAGACACACACGAACGCTGACGCGCCCAGGCAGGTGCGCGTCAGTTCATAGCTGAAAATTTACACCAAAGATGAAGTTAAATTTAGACTTTAAATTCAAATAAATTCAATAACTTAGTTATTGACAACCATATTTCATTCAGTGATGTTTCCTGTGTTTTAAATATAGGTAATTATCATGAAATACGTATTTGCATCCATCGCGAGCCTTGCGCTTGCACATCCAAGCTTTGGACAAGACATAACAGCCGAAATTGGCCTATCAACTCTTGGTTTGTATGCGGCGCCCGTTGTGGAAATGAATGAAAACATCAACATTCGCATTCCGCTTTATTTTGGGTCACAGAATTATAGTTATTCGGAAAATGGAACGACGGTTGATGGGAAAGTCACATTCGAATCCGCAGGGGTGATGGTTGATTATTATCCAACAGGCAGCGGATTTCGATTAAGTGGCGGCTTGTCCGCAGGTGGATATAGTTTTAAAGCAACAACTGCGAGCCTAGAGTTTGAAGGCACAACATACACCAGCGACTTCAATCTTAATATCAAACAGGACAAAAACATCGCACCAGTTTTTGCACTTGGCTATGTGCGTCCACTTGGTCAATCTGGGTGGGCGATTTTAGCCGAAGCTGGCGCGCGCGTGACGCATTTGACCGCGACAGTTTCGGGCCAAGAAAACCTAACTGCTGCAGATAAAAACGCGTTCGATACTGATTTTAATGAATTCAACGATGAATTGACAAAAAATAATTTAATCCCGTTCATTACAATCGGCGCCAGTTTCCGTTTTTAAATTTTAGGCAGCCTTAAAAACCAAACTCACGCCATTGATGCAATGGCGTGTGCCTGTTGGCTGGGGGCCATCATCGAATATATGACCCAGATGCGACCCACAGCGGCGGCAATGACATTCAGTACGGCGCATGAAAAATTTGCGGTCCACTTTCGTGGCAACTGCATTTTCTTGGGCCTGCCAAAAACTGGGCCAACCTGTGCCTGAATTGTATTTGTGTTCTGATGAATAAAGCGGCAAGTCGCATCCTCGACAGTGATACATTCCCTGCGCATAATTTTTATCAAGAGGCGAGGTAAAGGCGCGTTCTGTCCCCTCTTTGCGCATAACGTGATATTCCATGTCCGTCAGCATCGCGCGCCATTCCTGATCACTGCGCATGATTTCAAACACCTCTTCCCCTGCATCGGATGCTGCGCGGAGTGCCTGCGCCAGGGCAAGTGTCGACAATGCCCCCAAAATAACAGTGCGTCGTTTCATATGCCTCTCCTCTAAGCTACACCTAGAATGTGGCGCATCCTGATAAAGTTACAAGTCACCCTTCTGCACAATTGCGTGAGCCTGAAAACACGCCACACACGCAAAGGAATGCAAAAAATATCGCTCTTACCCTTGCCTCTGTCGTATGAATGTTACATCACGTTCAGGCAATCATGCCGCTAGACAAAGGACACAGAGGATGAGCAGCGAACTGTTGGACCAAAACGCCAAGCCCACCGAAACGATTTCTGTTCGTGAGGTATTCGGAATTGATACGGATATGGAGATCAAAGCGTTTGGCGAACGCTCTTCTCGGGTTCCCGAGGTTGATAGCACCTATAAATTTGATCCCGACACGACAATGGCTATTTTGGCTGGCTTTTCGCATAATCGTCGCGTCATGGTTCAGGGATATCACGGGACAGGAAAATCAACCCATATCGAACAGGTTGCTGCCCGTTTGAATTGGCCTGCCGTTCGCGTGAACCTGGACAGCCACATCAGCCGGATTGATCTGATCGGTAAGGATGCGATCAAACTAAAAGACGGCAAACAGGTGACAGAATTCCACGAAGGGATCCTGCCATGGGCACTACGCAACCCAGTTGCGATTGTGTTTGATGAATATGATGCAGGGCGTGCGGACGTTATGTTTGTGATCCAGCGTGTTTTGGAACATGATGGGAAACTGACCCTATTGGATCAAAACGAAATCATCACACCCCACCCGCATTTCCGCCTGTTTGCAACTGCAAACACCGTAGGTTTGGGTGATACAACTGGCCTGTATCACGGGACACAGCAAATCAACCAAGCACAGATGGACCGTTGGTCACTGGTATCCACCCTGAACTATTTGTCCATCGATGCAGAAACTGCCATCGTTTTGTCAAAAGCACCGCATTATAACACAGAAGCGGGCCGGAAAACGGTTAAACAAATGGTCACAGTTGCTGATCTGACCCGTACAGCTTTCATGAACGGCGATCTTTCTACAGTGATGAGCCCGCGTACCGTGATCAACTGGGCACAGAACTCTGAAATTTTCCGCGATGTGGGCTATGCGTTCCGTCTGACATTCATGAACAAATGTGATGAACTTGAACGTCAAACAGTTGCTGAATTTTTCCAGCGTTGTTTTGATGAAGAGTTGCCAGAAAGCGCGGCGAGTGTTTCACTAGGCTAAGCCTGCTAGGCAATGAAAGGTCGACATGTCAAAACCCGGTGATAATCCCGCAGATCCATTCAAAAAGGCATTGGCTGAGGCGACCAAGGTCATGGCCAATGATGCGGATCTGACAGTGACCTATACTGTCGATCCCGCTGGCGTGTCGGGCGACAATATGCGTTTGCCCCAGGTCAGCCGTCGGATGACACGGGATGAAGTATTGGTGGCGCGTGGCACTGCAGATGCGCTGGCGTTGTATCATCGTTATCATGATGCGGGAACGCATGCGCGCTACGCCCCTGATGGCGCAATGGCGCGCGAACTTTATGAAGCGATGGAAACCGCCCGTTGCGAGGCATTAGGCGCGCGTGACATGCCAGGAACGGCGGGCAATATTGACGCAAAAATCGGGGCCGAAGCGACGCGGCTGAACTATGGCACACTCAGCGATCGTGCAGATGCGCCGCTATCAACAGCGGCTGGATATTTGATCCGTCATCTGGCCACAGGGCGCGAAATGCCCCCTGCTGCGGCCAACGTCATGGACCTGTGGCGCGGATATATCGAAGAACAGGCTGCAGGAACCCTAGATAATTTGGAAAACGCACTGTCTGATCAGGGGCAGTTTGCCAAATTTGCGCGTCAAATCATCACTGACTTGGGGTATGGCGATCAGCTGGGCAATGACCCTGATATGCCCGATGACGATCAAGAAGATCAGGCGCAAGAGGATCAAGACGAGGATCAAGATCCCGACAGCACCGGGGACGATGACAGCCAAGGGGATGAGGCAGAGGCCAATCCAGAACAGTCCCAA
>CAXABH010000082.1:0-7111 GCA_963966925.1 uncultured Rhodobacterales bacterium | reverse complement strand
CAGCGGTAGATGCCATTGCGAATGCCAAAGGCATGGCCATGTTCGAGGACTTGGGATACGTCGCAAAAATATTCTTGAATGTCGCTATACAGACCTTTTTCCGCTTGTGAAACCAAATTTCTATCTCTATTTCGGTCCGTGGGACACCCCTCCCCAACGAGGGGCGCATATCTGAAAGGGTAGCATTGATGGCTATTAATACACCGGCTGCGCGGCCGTTGAACGCGCGTTTTTCATCTGGTCCGTGTACCAAAATCCCCACATTTTCCTTAGATAAATTGGCAGATGCCCCATTGGGCCGTTCGCATCGCGCGGCTGTTGGCAAGGCCAAGTTAAAGGAAGCAATCGAAAAAACACGACAGATTCTGAACATCCCTGCCGATTATCGAATTGGGATTGTACCCGCGTCTGATACCGGTGCCGTTGAAATGGCGATGTGGTCCATGTTGGGCGCGCGCCCAGTGACCATGGTCGCTTGGGAAAGTTTTGGCGCAGGATGGGTCACAGACGTGGTCAAGCAGCTAAAACTTGACGCCGATATACGAACAGCAGAATACGGCGAAATCGTCGATATGGCTGCGATTGATTATGACACCGACGTAGTTTTCACATGGAACGGGACCACATCTGGCGTTCGCATGTCGAATGGCGATGCGATCCCAGCGACCCGTCAGGGTCTAACAATATGCGATGCGACATCAGCGGCATTTGCAATGGATCTGCCATGGGACAAATTAGATGTAACAACATTTAGCTGGCAAAAGGTGTTAGGAGGCGAGGCCGCGCATGGCATGCTAATCCTGTCACCACGCGCAGTCGAACGGCTTGAGACATATACACCGGCATGGCCATTGCCAAAAATCTTTCGCCTTACCAAAGGTGGTAAGCTGATCGAGGGTATCTTTGTCGGTGAAACGATCAACACACCCTCAATGTTGGCGGTAGAAGATTACATCGCAGCACTTGATTGGGCCGCAGATGTGGGTGGACTGGACGGTTTGATTTCACGCGCAACTGCCAACGCCCAGGCTATTTGGGATTTTTGCGCAACACGCAATTGGATCGACAATTTAGCAGTGGATCCCGCCACGCGGTCGAATACTTCCGTTTGCCTGAAATTCACAGATGACCGGATCCAAGATGGCGCAAAATTCGCCAAGGCCGTTGCAAAGCGTCTGGAAGCTGAAAACGTAGCCTATGACATCGGTGCATACCGCGACGCGCCAGCGGGATTGCGTGTGTGGTGTGGCGGAACGGTTGAAACATCGGATGTCGTTGCAATGCTGCCGTGGTTGGAATGGGCGTTCGAACAAGAAATCGCCGCTCAGTAAATTACTGACGAAGTTGAATAATCAGCATCCCCCGTTCTGGGGGTGCATACATTAATTCTATAGAATGAGAATAATCATGACACCTAAAGTACTCGTATCTGACAAACTAAGTGAAACAGCCGTCCAAATTTTTCGAGATCGCGGAATCGATGTCGATTTCATGCCTGATCTGGGCAAAGACAAAGAAAAACTGGCCGAGGTCATTGGACAGTATGATGGTCTTGCCATCCGCTCAGCCACCAAAGTTACACCCACTATTTTAAAACATGCCACAAACCTAAAGGTGGTTGGGCGTGCAGGCATTGGAACGGACAACGTTGATAAAGAGGCCGCTTCAAAACAGGGTGTCATCGTAATGAACACCCCCTTCGGCAATATGATCACCACAGCGGAACATGCCATTGCGATGATGTTCGCTGTTGCGCGTCAAATCCCCGAAGCCTCTGCATCTACGCATGCAGGTAAATGGGAAAAATCCAAATTCATGGGTGTTGAACTGACGGGCAAAACGCTTGGTGTGATTGGTGCAGGTAACATCGGTGGGATCGTGTGTGATCGTGCGCGCGGACTAAAGATGAAGGTCATGGCCTTTGACCCGTTTCTTGGCGAAGAAAAAGCCAAACAAATGGGTGTTAAAAAAGTGGAGTTGGACGAATTATTGAGCGCTGCTGATTTCATCACGCTGCACGTTCCATTCACCGAAACCACCAAAAACATCCTAAGCCGTGAAAATCTGGCCAAAACCAAAAAAGGTGTACGCATCATCAACTGCGCACGCGGTGGTTTGGTAGATGAGGATGCACTGGCTGAACTGCTGAAATCAGGGCACGTTGCAGGTGCTGCGTTTGACGTATTCTCGGTTGAACCCGCGACTGAAAACCCATTGTTCAATCTGCCAAATGTTGTTTGCACACCACACCTAGGCGCTGCAACGACAGAGGCCCAAGAAAACGTGGCGCTGCAAGTAGCCGATCAGATGTCAAACTACCTTCTGTCAGGGGCTGTTGAAAACGCTCTTAACATGCCCTCAATGACTGCGGAAGAGGCCAAAATCATGGGTCCATGGGTCAAATTGGCAGATCACTTGGGCAACTTCGTTGGTCAAATGACGGATGAACCGATCACAGCGATTAACATCCTTTATGACGGTTCTGTTGCCGAGATGAATCTAGATGCCCTAAATTGTTCCGTTGTTGCGGGCATTATGAAAAAGGCCAATCCAGACGTGAACATGGTTTCCGCGCCTGTGATTGCCAAAGAACGGGGAATTAAAATCAGCACAACCAATCAGGATAAATCAGGTGTCTTTGCCGGATATATAAAGGTCACGGTTGTCACCGCAGATCGTGAACGTTCCATTGGCGGGACAGTGTTTAGCGATGGCAAACCACGCTTTATTCAGATCAAAGGTATCAACATCGACGCTGAGGTTGGTGCAAATATGCTATACACAACAAACGAAGACGTGCCTGGAATCATCGGTTCTTTGGGTCAAACACTGGGTGAAAATGGTGTAAATATTGCCAACTTTACCCTTGGGCGCGCTGATGCTGGTGGTGAGGCGATTGCACTGCTTTACGTCGATGAACCCATCCAAGGTAATGTCCTGCTAGCGTTAGAGGCGACAGGTTTGTTTAAACAGGTAAAGCCCCTACATTTCGACGTTGAATAATCGATTTATTGGGCCGGCGCGCCGGCCCATTCTTTTTCCAGGATGGTGGACAACAACGTTGTTTGCTGCGCGCAATTCGACAACAACACCAAATCGCCAGGCGCACGGCCATCTACGTTTGCCAAATCGGATCGTCCGATCAGATTTGCTGGTGCATCAATTGCCATATGCAACGCATCCGCAACGTCCAAACCAATGGCACGAACCAGTCGTGCAACCCCCTGAGCTTGGGTGATATGCGCACCAGCCAAGGATCCCTCTGAGTTGATCAATTGGCCCTCTGTCAAACGAACGGTCATATCATACAGGTCAAATTGGTCTGGCCCACCAATTGTTGGCATTGCATCTGAAACCAAAAACATCCGCTCGGGTCGCGCATGTGCCCGAAGCGCAAGTTTGAACATTTCGTCCTGAACATGGATACCGTCGCAGATGATACCACAGGCAAGCCCAGCATTCATAATCGCCACAACGGGGCCTGGATCACGATTTATCAATGGTGGCATCGCATTCATCAAATGTGTGGCACAACTGGCGCCTGCATGAATCGCAGCCCATGTTTGCACATCACTTGCCACAGTATGTCCAATTGAAACAATAACACCTAGTTCTGCGACGCGATGAACGGTCTCTGGATCAACGACCTCAGGCGCCAGCGTCAATTTTGTGGTGATGCCTGCATCGCGTAAACGACACAGGGTTGCAAACGTGCGTTCATCAAATGGACGGATTAATTCCGAGGAATGAGTACCTCTGCGTCCCTGCGAAATATGTGGGCCCTCAATATGAAGTCCCAAAATATGATCTGTTTGACCATGTGCGATAACAGCATCTGCAGCCCTGTCTATGACATCTGGCGCATCCGTGATTATGGTCGGCAATATCCCAATAGTTCCAAAACGCGCATGTGTGTCACGAATTTTGTCAATCGCATTTGAAGATGGATCATGATTAAACAAAACCCCACCACCACCATTGACCTGTAAATCCAAAAACCCTGGCGCCACAATACCCTCTATCATAGTCACCATTGCATCATTTGGCACAGCAGCGCGCGGAACGAGGCGAACGCGATCATCGACGACATGGACGGCATGCAATGCGCTTAGCGCTTGGCCCACATAAACAGCGGTTGGTAATATATATGTACCTGTTGTCATCCAACCTGACCTTTCAAATATGCGGCATAGGCCGCGCCGCGTGCGCCACTGGCATCTCCAGCCTCAGCCAATACTATTTTTGGGCGCTTCACATTTGCCAATGAACGGCTGTCAACTGCTGCAGTCAAATCGTTAACGACCCCATCAATTTTTGATAAACCACCCCCCAAAACCACAACACCAGGAGCAATATGGAAAGTGGATGTTATGATCATCTCTGCAACGATATCACACCATTTTTCCCAGGCCTTAGCGACCATACTGCAGTGTGCCTTCTGCACTGCAATCTCCATGGGCGAAAGCTGTTCGCCGCAATAGTGCATTGCCAAACGTGACAAACCCGGGCCCGATGCATAGGCCTCATAACAGGCAGCGCGACCACAACCACATTCAATAACAGGTAAATCACCGCATACTGCCAGAGGTGCCGCGACGTGACCAATCTCGCCTGCGATCGAATTTGGCTCTCCAATAAGTGCGCCATGCCACGTCATTCCAGCCCCGACGCCCGTGCCCAAGATCAAACCAAGCGTCATATCATACCCCTGGCCAGCACCAAAAACCGCCTCAGACAGCGCAAACGCGCGGCCATCATTTATATAAACAACGCGATCATCAAAATGCGCATGAATATCATGTACAATCTTTTGATTGGTTGCGGGTAAGTTCGCGGTTAGCGCACGTCCATCAGCAGAAAGAATCCCTGCAGCACCAATTCCAATAGATGCGTGCGCATCGTACGATTTTGACCATGTGATTAATGCACCGATCGCAGTCAAAAGCTCTTGATACGTGTTTGGCGTATCAACACGGCGTTTTTCTGTTAACACCCATTCCGCGTCGAAAATTTGCGCCTCAATCTTGGATCCGCCCAAATCCAATCCAACTGCCGTCATACCGATACCCCACGGCGCACTGTGCCAAGCTTAGACGGTCCAGAATGTGTTTTCCAAACACTTTGACCGCTGGTTTTTTCCCATTTGACACAGTTTTGATGTCGCGGTGCAATAAATAATGGCATTTTACGCACCTTATTTTCAAAAACGACACACATTTAGACAGTCACTGTGATTTTTGACAGAGTGTTTGGTACGTCTGGATTGTACCCTAATGCCACTGCAGCCTCTTTGATCATCGGGTACAGCGCATAAATTAATAAAGCCGCTGCCGCGGCAGGGGTTAAATCAGACGCCCCCAATTTACTGGGCCGCAACCGATAAACGTTGCATCCGGACTGAACAAATCGCGCCTCGGCACGATCAAGACTGTCTTGCGTTGATTTCTCTTCAGTATCTAAAATCAAAACCGTAAGAGGTTTAATGACGAGCTGCAAAGGACCATGCAATACTTCAGAAGCAGAATATGCTTCTGCGTGCAAAGCACAGCATTCTTTAAGTTTCAACGCGATCTCTTGTGCCGCACCCAAACCTGCGCCACGACCCACAACATAGATATTTTGTGCCTGAACTAATCCTGAAACAAGATTTTCAAACGATGTCGTGCATACATCAACTGGAAATTCCTGCGCCGCGTGTTCTGCTGATTTTGCATAGGCCGGGCTAAGTTTTGCTAGTAAATTCATACCTTTCGCAATGCTACCAATGACAGTCTTGGTTGCGGGCACTGCATGTTCAATACCCGCATTAACCGAAAGCGTAGCGTCGACTGCCTGTTCGACAGCTGAATCGGGAACGTTGGTAATCGCGCAAACCAATGCACCATGCTTACGCGCCGCACGAGCCGAAAGCACGAGATCCTCGCTAGCACCAGATTGCGATATGACCAAAACGCCGGCACCCTCTAAATGCAACCCATCATTTAATGAGAAAATGGAAGGCGGAAGGGATGTTGTGGGACATCTAAGTTCACGCATGAATTCATATGCCAATATTGTGGCAACAGCATCGGATGATCCCCGTGCAACCGTATAAAATGCAGCCGCATTGCGAAGCCGATCGATCACGTTGTCCGCAACACAATCCGCGCGAATACAGTCGCGGAAAGTACCTGGCGCTTCTGCGATTTCTTGCGCCATGGACGAACCAAAATTATCATTAAAAACCATAAATACTTACCTTTGCGCCATTTACACTTTTGGGGATTTTAACCGCCGCAAAACATGCCCATTGGCGTCAAATACATGACAGTCTGATGCATTGATGGACAATGTGATGTCACGACCTTCGAGAATTTCAGCATCCCCAGCAAGCGACGCGCAAAATTTTTGATCACCGCCTGAGGTGCGTCCATAGGTAATGGATATGCCTCCCAACCGTTCAAGCACATCAACACTAACGACCAATCCCTCACCATTTGTGAGCGCGACATCTTCTGGTCGAATGCCCACTTCTGCCTGATCACCGACTTGTACGCCTGAGGTATCGACAGGGACCGTCATTTCATACCCAGAGGGAAAGCGAACGCCCAAACCATCCCCTGTAATATCAATGACATCCACTGGAATTAAATTCATGTTTGGCTGCCCGATAAACTGTGCCACGAACTTTGTCGCGGGATGATTGTACAATTCCATCGGTGTCCCGAATTGTTCGACATACTCGCCATTTAAAACCACAATCCGATCAGCCATCGTCATTGCCTCGACCTGATCATGGGTCACATAGACCATGGTGGCGTCTAATTCTTGGTGCAGCTGACTTAATTCAACACGCATATCCCCGCGCAAGGCGGCATCCAAATTGGATAAGGGTTCATCAAACAAAAATACTTTGGGGTTTCGTACAATCGAACGCCCAATCGCAACACGTTGCCTTTGACCACCAGATAGTCGCCCAGGCTTTAGCTGTAATTTTTCCGTCAGCTTCAAAATACTTGCTGCGCGATTGACCCGTTCATTCAATTCGTTCTTGTCCATTTTTTGAACGCGCAATGGGAACGCGATGAAAATCCAAACAACAAATACGATCAAAAAGCAAAAACCGATCAGA
>CAXABH010000081.1:0-7169 GCA_963966925.1 uncultured Rhodobacterales bacterium | reverse complement strand
AGGCCAGGGCAGCGACACAGTATCGCGTGAATTTTTAGATCACCGTTTTGGTGCAATCTATGACGAAGGCGAGATGCAGGAGGGTGATCCTGATCTGTTTGAAAAAATTGTGAACGATGCCGTAAATCATCAGGCAATGATCGACCAAATGACAGATCGGGCGCTGGTCGCCAAATGGCCCATTGCACGGATTGATCCAACATTGCGCTCTCTCTTCCGCGCAGCGGGTGCTGAATTGACCCAGTCAGACGCGCCTGCCAAGGTTGTGATCGTGGAATATGTTGATTTGGCGGCTGCCTTTTATCCTGAGGGGAAAGAGGCCAAGTTTTGCAATGCGGTTCTGGACCACATGGCCCGCGAGGCAAAGCCCGAAGCGTTTTAAGGCGCCGCCTGCGTTTTCGATGTGCACTTTCACAGAATGCAATACAATCGCAATCGCGCAAGGAAGAAGTGTGGCGGGCCCGTAGCAACCGTCTGGTAAACGCATTCCCGAGGACCTGATATTCAGGTGGGCGCCAGGTAACGAAGCCAGGGCAACGACAGAGCCAGCTCCCTCGGATTTGCTTAAGGCCACCGGAATGTTACCGTCTGACGCGAGGAACAGCACCCGCCGAGTGGGTAGATAGGCGGTGAGTGCGTGGAAAACAAGTGCTGATCTACGAATTGAGCATCAAGGCAGGTCGCCGTCTTAATCCAAAATCGGTGCGCCACCAGTTTCATACATTCGTGCCAAACGCTCGGCCATGCGGCCCAAACGCTCTGCGCTGCCCGCAGGTGGCGTGAATTCGGCCAAACGGGCCTGCCACAGGGCTGTTGCGCGGTCTTGTGATGGAATGGCCCCTGCATTTTCCCACGTGCCATAATTTGATAAATCTGCAATCAATGGATCATAAAATTCGCTGCCATAGCGTTCCATCGTCTGTCCCGTTTCAAAGAAATGTCCACCAGGCATTACCTCGGCTATGGGATCAAGGCTCATCGCTGACGCACTTTGGTCGACACCTTTTGAAAAATGACCAAGGGTTTGCAAAACCTCGATGTCATTGATGAATTTTTCATAACCAAATGTCAGCCCACCCTCTAACCATCCTGCTGTATGCAGCGTCAATGTGGCCTGTGCCATAGCGGTTGCCATGATGGCCATGGTGTTTTCTGTTGCGCCCTGCATATCATGTGTGTTTGATGCCGCGCCTGCAGCCGATCGCCATGGCAATCCGATATGGCGGGCCAATTGACCTGACCCTAATGTCATTTGCATATGTGTGGGCGTTCCAAAGGCAGGGGCCCCTGATTTCATATCCACATTTGAACCAAACCCTCCATACATGACGGGCGCACCTGCACATGCGGTTTGTGCGATTGTGATGCCTGCCAGGGCCTCGGCATGTTGCAGGGTCAATGCACCTGCTACGGTGACGGGGGCCATGGCGCCTGCTAAACAAAAGGGGGTTACAATCGTCAGCTGCCCTGCGCGTGCGAAATCAATCAATCCTTGGGCCATTGGATTGTCGATCAGGCGGGGGGAATTGGTATTGATGACCGTTGAACAATAGGGGTTTGCGCGAAATTCATCATCACTGACCCCCAAGGCGGATTGGATCAATTCAAACATCTGATCGACTTGCGCGCGTCCACGTGCGTAAATCGCCAATGCCTTGTCTGCGTTGGCGATCTGGGTTTCAACCATCGCCAAATGACGCAGATGAATGGGCACATCCTGTGGTTCAGGCGCGGGGCTAAGTTTGTGGATGACATCAAAACTTTGCTGGAGTTGGATCGCCTCACGATAACTTTCTAAATCACCCGGGCGACGTCCGCGGATACGGTCGTAGGCGTTGGGACATCCACCAGATGAGGCAAAGAGTTGGCGGCCAAGATATATTTCCTGATCCTTGTTGGGATCGGGCGCGCGCATGGTGTATCGCTTGGGCGCTGTGGACAACGCGTTTTCAACCATATCTTTTGGAAAATAAACCATGTGATCTTGAACATGGGCGCCTGCTGTTCTTAACATTTCACGCGCTTCGGGTAGCAAAATGGAAATTCCCAAGTCTTGCAAAACACGCAGTGCATTGTCGTGAATATGGGCGACATTATCAGCGCTTAGCACGGATTGGGGGCCCAATGCGTGATGCAATTGCCCATAGTTTGTTTTGCGTGCCATTTGGGTTTTGCGTTGTCGACGTGCCATTCTGCTTCTCCGTTGGGGATCACCATGAGCCCGAAATTTTTAGGGTCTGTTCTGTTTGCGACCTTGTAAAATGTTCATGAATTGTTCACTATCAAAGTATGGATGATTTTGACATTTTACAACCTGGTCAATTGCTGGCACGGGGTACATCGCGGCATCTGCGATTGCTTGGGTTTCCCAGCCTAGAAGAATTTGTTCCAACGCGCGGTTTGCGTGTGGACCTGATGGTTTTGGGCCCGAAAGAAGAGCTGTGGATTGTTGAATGCAAATCCTCAAAGGCGGATTTTATGTCGGACAATAAATGGCATCATTATTTGGAATGGTGCGATCGGTTTTATTGGGCTGTGGATCGTGATTTTCCTTTGGAATTATTACCCGATGGGCATGGTTTGATTATCGCGGATGCCTATGATGCGGCCATCGTAAAAGAGGCGCCGTTGAATAAACTGGCCCCTGCACGTCGCAAAAAGTTAGTTCGCAAATTTGCCGAAAACGCGGCCCTGCGGTTACAGCGGTATCGGGATCCTGACGCGCGGCTTTAGCGTTTGCGTTTTTGCGCCAAGGTTTCTGCAGCCTTGGCAGCGGCAAGGATTTCTTCTGCGATTTCTTGGGCTTCTTCGGGTTCAAAATCCATTGGGATTTCCATTTGACCAGCAAATATATAGATCCGCACCATTCCTTGGTCGGTTGGTCCGATTTGTAGGTTTGCTTCGATGTCAGATTCCGTGTTGATGCCCATTTTTAACGCTCCTATGGATTGTCATTGGGTTAGCTGTAGTTTGGTCGCATTGCAAGGGCAGGGTGCGCAGGGAAAATCACCACTCGCCCCTTAAAATCGGCGAATAAGGGTTGCAATCTGTGCGGGGCAAAGTTAAATCGCACCTCAGGCCGCCTTAGCTCAGTAGGTTAGAGCGCTGGATTGTGGATCCAGAGGTCCCCCGTTCGAGCCGGGGAGGCGGTACCATCCCAAAACTTGATCTATGATGCCTCTGCCTTGGCAAGTGCGCCTGGTGTTTCGCGGATTGGCAAATGCAGCGCTGTCGCCATCAGGCCCAGTGCAATCGCCGCAATCCACATCGCCTGATAATCGCCCGTCGTGTCATAGAGTTTTCCGCCCAGCCATGCGCCTAAAAATCCACCAACTTGGTGGCTAAAGAATACCAGCCCCGCCAATGTGGATAAATACCGCAATCCTTGGGTCTGTGCGATTAGTCCTGTGGTCAGTGGCACTGTGGACAGCCACAAAATCCCCATCACAGCTGAAAAAACCAAGACACTGGTGCCTGTCAGTGGTGCCATGATGAACAGGGTGATGACGATTGCACGTGTCAGATAGATGCCGGACAGAAGTTGGGGTTTTGGGTAAATCTGTCCAGACCAGCCCGACAAAAATGACCCAGCGATGTTAAACAACCCGATCAATGCCAATGACCATGCGCCCACAATCGGGGCCAACCCTTCGTCGATGATATAGGCGGGTAGGTGGGTTTGGATGAATTGTACGTGAAAACCACAGACGAAGAAGCCGAAAAACAACAAGGTGTATGATCGATCTGAAAATGCCATTTTGACGGCACCCCACGTGTTATTCGCCACGCCATCGCCTGCAGGTGTTTCAGACACCCGCGCAACAAAAATCAGCAACGGCAGGATCAGAACAAAGGATGCGGCGACAAAATAGATCGACACACTCCACCCCATAATACCAATCAGCATCGTTGCAATTGGCGCCCCAGCAAACATACCAGCCGATGCAGCGGCGGTCCCCAGCCCCATGATGAAACTGCGCTGTGCGGGCTGCACAACCTTACCCAATGCGACAATAACCACAGGAAACGAACAGGCCCCCGTGCCAATCCCCACGATGAACCCCGTCATGATGAATAGGGTTGGATCATTAAACATACCGCGCAAGGCAAAGCCCAAGGCCGCCACCACAGCGCCAAAAGCCAACACGCGAGAGGATCCATGTTTGTCAGCATACATCCCCGCAAGCGGTTGGGTCACGCCCCACATCAATGCCTGAAATGCCAGCGAGAGGGAAAAGACCTCGCGCCCCCAACCCAGTTCGATGGACATCGGTCGTAGAAAAACGCTAAAGGATGCCGAAAACCCAAAACTGATAAATGAAATCATGCAGCCTGCAAAAATCGCAAGTTTTAGGTCGCGCGCGAGTGTTGTTTTAGCAGTCATTGTGCTGCTCCTCCTATTGGCTAAGAGGAGATTAGCACGCATTGGCCTAAGTCGTAGAAAAAATTACTCTTTGATTTTTTCTGAAAGCGCCTCTTGTCCCAATGCTTCTGACATCCCATCCATGGCTTCACCGTTGTAAACGGCATAAATCATGTTCCAAATTCGCGTGATTGTGTCCCACAATTCGCTGTTGGCGCTGTAGTGGAACAGGAAATAATATGCAAACGACCCAAAACCGATCATGAACAACAAAACTAAGAATGCTTCTGTTGCCATCATCCCATTCACATCACGCCAAAATTTGTCTGATGCGGTCTTGATTTTCTGCATGTAAAACACCCCTTGGATTGTCGTTTTCCAAGAGGTGCCACCTAAAGTTGAGAAAAGTTTGACGCAATCGCGGCGATTTCGCCGCAATTAGTTGTCCATTTTCAAGGCCGAGATAAATGCATCTTGGGGAATGTCGACTTTGCCAAATTGGCGCATCTTTTTCTTACCCGCTTTTTGTTTGTCCAACAGTTTGCGTTTACGCGATGCATCCCCGCCGTAACATTTTGCTGTTACGTCCTTGCGTAAGGCCGCCAATGTTTCCCGCGCGATCACCTTGCCACCGATTGCCGCCTGAATTGGAATTTTGAACATGTGGCGCGGGATGAGCTCTTTTAGTTTTTCGCACATTGCACGCCCACGCTGTTCAGCGCGATCGCGGTGTACCATCACGGAGAGCGCATCAACGGGTTCGTCGTTCACAAGGATCGACATTTTCACCAGATTATCCTGACGGTACCCCGTCATTTGATAATCAAATGATGCATAGCCTTTGGTCACAGATTTTAGGCGATCATAGAAATCAAACACAACCTCGTTCAATGGCAGGTCATACACGGCCATCGCGCGTGAGCCCGCGTAGGTTAGATCCAGTTGTAAACCACGTCGATCTTGGCACAGTTTCAAAACATCGCCCAAATATTCGTCAGGCACCATAATCGTGGCTTTGATGCGGGGTTCCTCTAGGTGGTCAACTTTGGACAGATCAGGCATGTCAGCAGGGTTGTGCAATTCGATCATTTCACCGTCTTTCATATAGACGTGATAGATCACTGACGGGGCAGTTGTGATCAATTCGATGTCATATTCGCGTTCAATGCGATCGCGGATAACCTCAAGGTGCAAAAGACCCAGGAACCCACACCGGAACCCGAAACCAAGCGCCGCTGAAGATTCCATTTCAAAACTGAAAGAGGCATCATTCAAAGCCAGTTTTTCAATGGCATCGCGTAGATCTTCGAATTGTGCGCTATCAACAGGGAATAGACCGCAGAAAACCACTGGTTGAGAGGGTTTAAAACCATCAAGGGCGACATCTGTCCCCTTTTTTTCGTGTGTAATTGTGTCACCGACGCGCGTATCGCGTACCTGTTTAATCGACGCGGTGATAAAACCCATCTCGCCTGGGCCCAATTCATCAATGTCCTGCATTTTTGGGCGGAATACACCCAATCGGTCCACGTGGTGAGTTGAATGGTTCGACAGCATTTTAATGCGATCCCCCTTTTTCAACACGCCATCCATAATGCGCACCAAAACCACAACGCCCAAATAGGCGTCATACCAACTGTCCACCAACATCGCCTTTAGCGGGGCGTCGCGTTCACCAGTTGGCGCAGGAAGGCGTTTTACAATCGCCTCTAACGTTTCTTTGATCCCGATCCCTGTTTTCGCCGATACCATCATCGCATCGGATGCATCAATACCGATCACATCTTCTATTTGTTCGGCAACACGGTCGCAATCTGCAGCGGGCAGGTCAATTTTATTCAGAACTGGAACAATCTCATGATCTGCATCAATCGCTTGATACACATTGGCCAACGTCTGCGCCTCGACCCCTTGGGTGCTGTCCACCACCAATAACGATCCCTCCACAGCGCGCATGGACCGTGATACCTCATAGGCGAAATCAACGTGACCCGGCGTGTCAATGAGGTTCAGCACATAGGCGTCACCATCATCTGCGACGTAATCAATCCGAACTGTGTTCGCTTTGATCGTGATACCCCGTTCGCGTTCGATGTCCATGCTGTCAAGCAGCTGTTCCTTCATATCGCGGTCGGCCACAGTATTTGTGGATTGGATCAAACGGTCGGCCAGGGTGGATTTCCCATGATCGATGTGGGCAACAATAGAAAAGTTACGGATTTTGCTAAGCTCTGTCATAGCGCAGCATATGATTTGAATTTGTGAAATCGTCAAGCTTTGATCGCCAAAACCACCTTAGGTTTCGGGGAAAGTTATGGGCCTGAATAAAATCTATATGATACTGCGTTGATCAAAGACTTTCACTGATCTTGGAATTGTGTTATTTCAGCACCAAAAGGGCAAGCAAATATGCCCGTAAAATTGAGGCACATAATGAAACATTATCTAGCTGGCACATGCGTGGCGCTGTTTATTTTTTCTGGTCAAATTGTTGTGGCAGGTACTGTTCAACAGGCTTGTTTGATGGCACAATCCACCAAGGCGAATAATCGTGTCTGTCGGTGCATCCAAAATGCTGCAGATGCAACGCTGAATTCCAAAGACCAATCGCTTGCCGCAGCGATCATCCGAAATCCTGACAATGTTACGGACATAAAATCATCCAAGCGGCGCACCCATGCGCAGTTTATGGAACGTTATTCGCAATTTGGCGAATTGGAGCGGGCGTTTTGTTCGTAGGATAGTGCAGGTTACTGTTATTGGGCGGGTGCCACGAAATGGCGTACGGCTGCTTCAAATTCACGCG
>CAXABH010000080.1:0-7319 GCA_963966925.1 uncultured Rhodobacterales bacterium | reverse complement strand
TTGCATACTCTTGTACCCCCGGGATCATATCATTGATACATAAGTATATGTTGAAAAAGGGCAAAATGTGGCAGAGATGGGGAAATATCAGTTCAAAAAATCCACACAATACCCGCACAAATTGTCAAATTGTTCAAGAAACGGCATCAATCAACATTGATGTTAATTGGAACGACCGTCCGTTAAACGGGGAAAGAATGCAGATCTGCAACCTGTAACTTAACGCAATTCAACTGAGGGGGACATAACAATGAAGAATGGGTTTTCAAATCCATCTTTGCCATAAGTCAGAGGGTTGTGCGTATCAAAGTGCAGAACCTGACCGCCAGCACCAAGAACGACCGCATGTCCTGCTGCCGTGTCCCATTCCATGGTGCGCCCCAACCTAGGATAAAAATCTGCTTCTCCTGACGCGACCAGGCAGAATTTAAGTGATGACCCCGCCCCCGTCATATCTTTTATCTGATATTTTGAAATGTAATCATCTGTTGCCTGATCACGATGCGATTTCGATGCAACAATTGTCAGGGCTGAATTTTTTGCCACACTCACCGATAATTCTTTGGTTTCACCAATATGATCGATCTTATGAGGTCCCAACTCTTCAACGGTTTGTCCACTTGCATTTGTGTAAAATAATCGCCCGATTGCAGGTGCGTAAACAACACCTAAAGTTGGAACACCATCTTCCACAAGCGCAATATTAACCGTAAATTCACCGCGACGTTTTATGAATTCTTTGGTTCCGTCAAGTGGATCCACAATGAAAAATGTCTTTGCTTTTACGTCATGTGTGTCCGCTTGCTCCTCAGTTACAAGCGCGATGTCAGGAAAAGATGCCGTCAAACCAACCGAAATGATATCATCGGCCGCGCGATCTGCCCGAG
Source organism: uncultured Rhodobacterales bacterium (assembly GCA_963966925.1). Lineage (GTDB taxonomy): Bacteria > Pseudomonadota > Alphaproteobacteria > Rhodobacterales > Rhodobacteraceae > HIMB11. Next base: position 6,432 of record CAXABH010000080.1, on the reverse strand, counting down.
TAACAGGGCTATCATCTGATTTCGTATCTACACCGAAATCATCCGAACCATATACGTGCATAATTTCTTGACCCGCTTTTAACGCAAGCTCACGAATGACGTTAACGATATGTTGGTAATCCAAATTGCAACTCCTTTAAATTACTTTCCGCTCTACCGTTGTAGAAGAAAGCCAGCGGCTTTATCCTTTGCTCATAAAATAGAAAGTTATCCGCAATAATCCTTCGGAAACTACTTAAGGCATCATATGTTTGCAACGACTAAACAACGATCATCAATTGGCTCTGCGCTGAATATGTCACGATTGATCTTCCACAGTGTGGTAAGAAAAATTCGTCAGTCCCATCGCGTCCCGTTGATGTCCATTTTTTCGTCAATTTTGCAAACTGTTATGTTTGTGCTCGCGTTTTTGTTGATGTTCGACATGTTAGGCATGCGTGGCGCAGCCATTCGCGGTGATTTCGTTCTTTATATAATGAGCGGTATTTTTCTGTTCCAAGTACACACTCAGTCTGTGGGGGCTGTTTCTGGCGCAGAAAGTTCCGCATCACCAATGATGCAACATGCACCAATGAACACAATCATTAGCATTTGCGCTGCCGCAATCTCATCACTTTACACACAGGTCATGGCGCTTAGCTGTATATTGTTAGCCTATTATGTTGGAATCCAAAGATTTGAAATCCACGATCCAATCGGTTGCCTAGGCATGGTATTGTTAGCGTGGGGTTCAGGGTGTGCAATTGGACTGGCCGTTTATGCGTTTAAACCCTGGGCGCCGGGATTTGTTGGCATTATTTCAACTGTATATCAACGCGCCAATATGTTGGCATCGGGCAAAATGTTTGTTGCAAACACTCTCCCAACTACGATGTTGGCAATGTTCGATTGGAACCCGCTCTTTCACGTTATCGACCAAGCACGTGGATACACATTTATAAATTATATGCCCAGAAATAGTACATTAGAATACCCTATGAAAATTACCTTGGCCTTTGTATTCATTGGTCTGATAGTGCAATACTATACCAACAAACGCGTATCAGACAGTTGGAGCGCGCGAGATTAACGCGCGCCCAGGCTTTGAAATTATTGCTGCAATTTCCAAAGATAGTATTTTGGCCATGATGCGAACTAATCGTAGGCTTGTTCCTGAATGATGGTCGCCACAGGAAGTTTTGGTAAATCAGGGAAATCCACACTAGGCACTTCACCCTCTAAAGTATTCAAAAATGAAACAATCATCTCGGCAACTTCGTCATCTACGCGTGTTCCCAGTTGATACAGGGCCATTAGCTGTAAGGCTTCTTCCAACTCATCGACCGCGCCACTATGAAAATAAGGGGCTGTTAAATTGATATTCCGAAGCGGCGCCACACGAAACATGTAGTCTTTTTCAGAACCAGCCGTAAATGCTCCCAACCCCTTATCATGTCTTGGCATTACAATTTCAGAAGGTTGCTCTACTGCACCAAAAAACTGATACTCACCTCCTCCGATATTGACCCCGTTATGACAAGCCGAACAACCCAGATCCATAAAGTAACTCAAACCAATTTGCTCGGCTATGGTAAGTGCATTCTCATCACCATGAAGAAATGCATCAAATCGCGATGGTGTAATAAGCGTCGTTTCAAATGCTTCAATTGCTTGTGCAAAATTATCAAAACTAATTGGATTCGAGTCACTTGGGAAAGCTGCCTTAAACATTTTTTGATACCCCGGCATGCTATTCAAGGTCGCAATTAAATTTCCCGGTGTATTCGCCATTTCAACCGCGGCAACAACTGGCCCTTTGGCCTGCTCAGCCAAATCCGACGCACGACCATCCCAAAATTGATCAACGTTGAACACCGCGTTTAAGACTGTTGGTGCATTTCTTTCGCCCAATGCGCCGTTGTGTCCTACCGAAAATTGGAGGTTGTCAACACCACCGCTGGACATCCTAGGATCAAAGAATAGTGCTGTGCCAAGTTCTATTTGTGCGTCTGTAATACCTGCGCTGCGAATAACATCATCTGCGGATGGTAGGGGGGCAAAATACTCTCTCGCTTCTCTCATTAAGTACTCAGCTTTCGGAGCTGATCCTTGCAAGATTTCCAGTGATGTTTGATTTTGCGCAACAGTCATTCCAGCGACCGTACACAGTGACGATACAATCATTAATCGCACAATTTTAAAAACGTTCATTATTAGCTCCTGATTTCGACAATCGGACTAACGTCGGCAATCTCTTATCATTTAGGAGCAAGATAAGAATAAAATAAATTTGGGGTAGATACGAAAACATTACACCATAAAATCCATCTTTTTCTTATTCTCATCTCTCTTTTTCATAGCCAATGCAGAATCTATGCGCTCGAACGCTTGCAGTTGCGCAAATGCCTGCCTATATACCCGCTGTCGTGGATCGAACGTTCTCTGATACGTACACACGATAACGCGGCGCTAATGCCATAACGGGTTCGCGTTGCAAGATATCGCCTAATTAAGAAAGGGATCAAAATGGGAAAAGTTATTGGTATCGACCTAGGTACAACAAACAGCTGTGTTGCTATCATGGATGGCTCTCAACCTCGCGTGATTGAAAACGCAGAAGGCGCACGCACAACGCCGTCAATCGTTGCATTTGCAAATGACGAACGCCTTGTGGGTCAACCAGCGAAACGGCAAGCTGTCACAAACCCATCGAACACAGTCTTCGGTGTGAAACGCTTGGTCGGTCGCCGTGTAGATGATGCAGACTTGGCAAAAGATTTAAAGAACCTCCCCTACGAAGTTGTCAATGGTGGTAACGGCGATGCATGGGTTGAGGCACAGGGCGAAAAGTATTCTCCTTCACAAATCTCGGCTTTCACCTTGCAAAAAATGAAAGAGACAGCCGAAAGCTATTTGGGTGAAGAAGTCACACAAGCAGTTATTACAGTTCCAGCCTATTTTAACGATGCTCAGCGTCAGGCAACAAAAGATGCCGGAAAAATCGCAGGGCTAGAAGTTCTGCGGATTATCAACGAACCGACAGCAGCGGCGCTGGCATATGGCCTAGATAAAAAAGAAACAAAAACAATTGCTGTTTATGACCTTGGTGGCGGTACATTCGACGTAACCATCTTGGAAATTGATGACGGCCTATTCGAAGTAAAATCAACGAATGGTGACACGTTCCTAGGCGGCGAAGACTTTGACATGCGCATCGTCAACTACCTTGCGGAAGAGTTCAAAAAAGAAAATGGTGTTGACCTAACGCAAGATAAGATGGCCTTGCAGCGTTTAAAAGAAGCTGCTGAAAAAGCCAAAATTGAACTGTCTTCAGCAAACCAAACTGAAATCAACCAACCGTTTATCTCAATGGATGGGGCAACTGGTCAACCACTTCACTTGGTTCTTAAACTTACACGCGCAAAACTAGAGTCATTGGTCGGTGATCTGATCAAGGCATCCATCAAACCCTGTCAGGCAGCGTTGAAGGACGCGGGCCTAGCGACATCCGACATTGATGAAGTCGTTTTGGTTGGTGGTATGACACGTATGCCAAAGGTTATGGAAGAAGTGTCCAAATTCTTTGGTAAGGAACCACACAAAGGCGTGAACCCAGATGAAGTTGTTGCAATGGGCGCGGCAATCCAGGCTGGTGTTTTGCAGGGCGACGTAAAAGACGTTGTTCTTCTTGACGTGACGCCATTGTCATTGGGCATCGAAACCCTGGGCGGTGTGTTTACACGTTTGATTGATCGCAACACGACAATCCCAACGAAAAAATCACAGGTATTCTCAACCGCCGAAGATAACCAGAATGCAGTAACCATTCGTGTTTTCCAAGGCGAACGCGAAATGGCCGCAGACAACAAAATCTTGGGTCAATTCAACCTAGAAGACATCCCGCCAGCACCGCGTGGCATGCCACAGATCGAAGTCACATTTGACATCGACGCAAACGGCATCGTGTCTGTATCTGCAAAAGATAAGGGAACTGGCAAAGAACAAAACATCACGATCCAAGCATCTGGTGGTTTGTCTGATGACGACATCGATCGCATGGTGCGCGAAGCCGAAGAAAACGCAGATGCGGATAAGGCCCGTCGCGAGCTGATCGAAGCCAAGAACCAAGCCGAAAGCCTGATTCATGCAACCGAAAAATCAATCGAAGAGCATGGCGATAAGGTTGATCCGTCTACAGTCGAAGCAATCGAATTGGCGGTTGCAGCGCTGAAAGACGAGCTGGAAAACGACAATGCGGATAAGATCAAGTCTGGTATTCAGAACGTCACCGAAGCGTCTATGCGTCTAGGTGAAGCGATCTATAAGGCAAGCCAAGAGGGCGATGACCAAAGCCCAATGGATATGGGCCAAGAAGATGAAGGGGATGATGACATCCTTGATGCAGACTTTGAAGACCTAGGCGACGAAAAACGCTAAGTCATTGATCGAACGATGCGCCGACCTAAACACATTAGGTCGGCGCGGGTATTCTGAAGGAGGCGCAATCGGTGTCTAAAAAAGATTACTACGATGTGCTAGGGATCGCACGAGGCGCGTCAGCAGATGAGATCAAAAAAGCATTTCGCACAAAAGCTAAAGAACTTCATCCTGACCGCAATGCAGATAATCCAAATGCAGAAGCGCAGTTTAAAGAAGCGAATGAAGCCTATGACGTCCTAAAAGACGCAGATAAAAAGGCAGCCTACGATAGGTACGGTCATGCCGCGTTCGAAGGCGGAATGGGCGGCGGCGGTCCACGCCCAGGCCAGGGCGATTTTTCCAGCGCGTTTTCTGATGTTTTCGATGACTTGTTCGGCGACTTTATGGGGGGTGGCCGTGGCGGCGGCAGAAGCCGCGCAACGCGTGGTGCCGATTTACGTTACAATTTGCGTATAAGCCTAGAAGAAGCATTTAACGGTCTTCAAAAAACCATCAATGTTCCAACATCCATTGCATGCGATGAATGCAGTGGCAGCGGTGCTGAGGGCGGATCAGAGCCAGCAACCTGCCCAACATGCGCAGGTATGGGAAAAGTACGCGCAACCCAAGGCTTTTTCACGGTGGAACGCACGTGCCCAACATGTTCGGGTGCGGGCCAGATCATCAAAAATCCATGTAAATCCTGCCAAGGTCAGGGCCGCAAAGAGAAAGATCGCGCGCTAAGTGTGAATATTCCTGCAGGCGTTGAGACGGGAACGCGTATTCGTTTATCTGGCGAAGGCGAAGCTGGGCTGCGTGGTGGTGGTACAGGCGACCTCTATATCTTTATTGAGGTGGATGATCACGAAATTTTCCAACGAGACAGCATCAATCTGTATTGTCGCGTGCCAGTTTCAATGGTTACCGCAGCTATGGGTGGTGATATCGAAGTTCCGTCGATCGACGGGGGGCGCAGCCGTGTGAAGGTGCCAATGGGCAGCCAATCTGGTCGTCAGATGCGCCTGCGCGGTAAGGGTATGCCAGCAGTGCGTTCTAACCAAACTGGAGACATGTTTATTGAATTATCGGTGGAAACACCCGTTAATTTAACGAGCAAGCAAAAAGAACTGTTACGAGAGTTCGAAGAGCTGTCAGAAGAAAACAGCCCTGAAAGTTCAAACTTTTTCTCTTCTGTGAAATCATTTTGGGATTCAATGAAGGGTTAATTTGTCAAAAAGACCACAATGCCGGCCCAATTGGGCCGGTTTTTGAATCTAACATTGTTATTACTTTTCACGTTTTAGAAAGCAACCTAGTGTGTATTGGTGCACGTTCGGTTGAACGTGGGTATATTAATAAGAAATCGCAGCACGCAGTATGTTAGAGTTTAATAACGTTAGTAAATCTTTCTGGACCGGCACACGACGCAAGATCATTTTGGATCAGGCATCGTTTCGTGTCGACTTAGAAACATCACTCGGCATTCTTGCACCCAATGGAACGGGCAAGACCACCCTGATCAAGATGATGGCTGGCCTTGAAAAACCCGACGAAGGCGAAATACGCCGAAATTGTAAAATTTCATTTCCGCTAGGATTTATGGGTGGCGTAGTATCAAAACATACCGCACGCGAAAATGCGCGCTACATCGCAAAACTTTATGATATTGATCCAGATTATGTTGAAGCGTTTTGTCGGTGGCTATGCAGTCTTGAGGAGTATTTTGATCAACCTCTTGGTACCTATTCAGCAGGGATGAAGGCACGCTTTACTTTTGCACTTATGCTCGCTTTGGACTTTGATATGTACCTAATCGACGAAGGCATGCCCAATAGCACAGACGTTGAATTCAATCGCAAAGCTGGTGAAATCCTAGCGGCACGGTTAAGATCCACCACAATTATAATTGTATCGCACCAACCAAAGGTTTTAGAAAAATTTGCGCGCCGCGCTGGTGTTTTGATGCAAGGCAAACTGCACATGTTTGATACCCTAGAAGAGGCTAAAGAACTTTATGACTACCACACCTAAAGC
>CAXABH010000079.1:0-7544 GCA_963966925.1 uncultured Rhodobacterales bacterium | reverse complement strand
ATGAAATCAGAACACCAATGAATGGTATGGTGGGCATGATTGAGGTTATGGAAACCCTGCGCCCAACACAGGAACAGCAACGTGTTTTGGGCATCATCCGAAACTCTGCCTTTTCTCTTCTGCGTATTATTGATGACATCTTGGATGCCAGCAAAATTGACGCCGGAAAATTGGAAATTAGTCAGTCAAAAACAGACATGCGTGCAACGATTGAAGGTGTGGCCCTAACACTTCAGCACATGGCAGATGACTTAGGTGTGAAAATACACCTATACATCGACCCCCGCGTTCCAGAATTTGGTATGATTGATGGAGGCCGTTTGCGGCAAGTCATGCTGAACCTTCTGAGTAATGCAATTAAGTATTCTGCGCATGACCTGACTGAACGTGAAAGTCATGTTCATTTTAGCGTTTCGATGACTTCTGCACAGCAAATGCGTATTGAGATCAAAGACAACGGGATTGGCATGAGCCAAGACGTGCAAAAAAGTCTGTTTGAACCTTTTATGCAAGGCGAACCAGTCGCAACACGCCGCGTGGGCGGTACAGGACTTGGTTTGGTGATATCTTTGCATTTGGTAAATCGAATGGATGGGCGCATTCAACTGGTCAGTGAACAAGATATCGGTACAGAAGTTTCTGTTTTCTTACCATTAGAGGCGTTAAATGTTCCTTCAAATCTGATAGAGATTTCTGGTCTATCAATCAATTGGATCACGGATCAAGGTACCGATGAGCACGAAGAGATCATTCGCTATCTGACATCGCAGGATGTGAAATTACAAATCTATCATATGGAAAGTGATCTAAAATCCTTAGACATCCCGCACAGTGGTGAAAAGATATTCGTACTCAGCAGTTCTTCACCGGACCGTGTTGTTGGCTGGCAAGAACAGTTGCGTGAACGATTTGAGAATGCACGCTTTCTTATGATGACACCAAGTCGATCAGAGCGTTTAGGCCTGTTACAGGATGATGTTTTCAGAACGCAGTTATTTCCAGCACTTCCAACGGAGCTTCATCGCGCGTTCGGATTGTTGTCAGAACGCGTTAAGGCGGACATTGCTGCCGATTTTTCGGGAAATTCAGACCGAATAAAGCCCGATATGCGTGCGAGAGGCGAAAAGAAAATCTTGTTCGTTGAAGACAATGAAATCAACCGCATTGTTATGTTAAAACAATTGGAAATCTTGGGATTTAATGCAGATATTGCGCGCAATGGCCAAGAAGGTCTAACCATGTGGCAAGAGGGCAGTTATGATGTGATCTTATCGGATTGCCATATGCCTGTGTTGGATGGTTTTGAAATGTCGCGTGCATTACGCGATATTGAAAAAGAAAACATCGTAAGTCGCACACCAATTATCGCAATCACGGCCAATGCACTTAAAGGAGACGCCGATAAATGCTTTGCCTCGGGTATGGATGATTACATTGCAAAGCCGGTTGAGATTAAAACATTAGAACAAAAACTTCGGATGTTTCTTGATGCTTAGTCAGTGGGTTTTGTAAGCGTTGAAATCCTAGGGGTCGTTCCTGTTTCAGCGCGGCTTTTGTTGCTTAGAACGGGTTTGTTATCTGACACCTTGGTGCGTGTTTCACGGAAGACAACGTATAAACCACTTGAAATAATGATACCGGTGCCGATCAAAGTAAACTGGTCAGGGAGTTCTGAAAAAAAGAAATATCCGTAAATAATGGCCCATACCATTTGTGAATAATGCATTGGCGCCACAACACTGGCTTCACCATTTTTATAAGCCAAAATGACGCATAAAGATGCAAGTGATGCCAAAACGGCCATCGTTGCGACAGTACCTAAGTCAAAGAGCGTCATTGGAATATACCGACCCGGTAACAATGTCGCCATTAGCAATAAATTTGCGAACATTGGATAAATCATTAAAACAGTGCTGCGCTCTTCATTGCCAATTTTGCGCACGATCAAAGACGAAATCGCAGCACACACGGCAGCAGTCAGAGCAGCCGCGTGCCCCAATCCCAATTCAACATATCCAGGCCGTAGAACAACCAAAACACCAATCAAACCAATGATGACCGCACTGCCCCGATGAATACCCACGCGTTCACCCAGCATTGGCACGGACAACACAGTGATCAACAAAGGCATACCAAATAAAAACGCATAGGTCTGCGCCAATGGCAGCACTGAAAACGCATAAAAAGCTGACACCCCTGTCATCACGGTTGCGATGACACGTAACAGTGACCACCATGGATGCTTTGGGAACAAATTGTCGGCATTTCGTTCCCGAAGATGCATTAAAAACACCATAGGAAAACTAAATAGAACCGAAAAAAAGATGATCTGAAAGGTGGAATAATGCCCGCCTAAATATTTCACGGCCACATCGTGTGCCGAAAATAATGCGAACCCGAGTAATGCGAAAAGAGCGCCTTTGGCGTTAGCAGACATAATTTAACCCGCAGGAATAATACTAATGGATTAGCAAAATCACACTGCGGGTCATTCATGCAAGAGTTAAATTAAAACTCTGTTATAATGATGCATTTAACGCTGCGATAATCGCGTCGCCCATTTCAGATGTTGAAACAGGTGTAACACCTTCTTCTCCCAACAGATCCGCAGTGCGAACGCCATCGGCCAGCACCTTTTCAACGGCTTGTTCTAGGCGGTCTGCCTCAGCACCTTGATCAAAGCTATACCGCAGTGCCATCGCAAAACTTAGGGCGCAGGCGATTGGATTGGCCTTACCTTCACCCGCGATATCAGGTGCAGATCCATGTACGGGTTCATAAAGCGCCTTTGGTCGTCCGTTTGCCATTGGTGCGCCAAGGGACGCAGATGGCAACATACCCAGTGATCCAGTTAGCATCGCTGCCGCGTCTGATAACAAGTCACCAAATAGATTATCGGTTACGATCACATCAAACTGTTTGGGCCAGCGGCACAGCTGCATCGCACCTGCGTCAGCGTACATGTGGGATAATTCGACATCTGCGTATTCTTCGTCGTGAACTTTCTGAACGACTTCACGCCAAAGAATGCCTGACTCCATAACGTTTGCTTTTTCCATTGAACACACTTTGTTGCCACGACGACGTGCCAATTCAAATGCACTGCGTGCAACGCGTTCAATTTCTGATTCTGTGTAACGTTGTGTGTTGATGCCAACGCGCTCGTTACCTTCTTCAAAGATGCCGCGCGGCTCACCGAAATAAATACCCGATGTCAGTTCACGCACGATCATGATGTCCAAACCTGCAACAACGTCTTTTTTCAAAGATGAAAAATCAGCCAGCGCATCAAAACACTGCGCTGGGCGCAAGTTCGCAAACAAATCCATTTCTTTGCGCAGTCGCAAAAGACCGCGTTCAGGTTTGACCGAAAAATCAAGGTTATCATATTTTGGACCACCAACGGCACCCAATAGAACTGCATCTACTTCTTGGGCTTTGGCCATTGTGTCATCGTGCAGTGGCGTGCCGTGCGCGTCATAGGCGGCGCCGCCCACCAAATCCTCGGATACATCAAATGCAAGGTCGCGGTTATCGCCATACCATGAAATGATTTTGCGAACTTCGGCCATAACCTCTGGTCCGATACCGTCACCAGGGAGGATAAGAATTGATGGGTTGCTCATGCTGTGAATCCTTGGGTTATACTGTCCCAAGCGGGTTAGCGATTTCCGCGTAAATCGTCAAGAAAGCGTCGGAATTTTACGCCATTTGCAGCATACTTAGCATATTGTTTGAATGCCGTTTTTCGATGATCAATTCAGAAATGCGTAACATTGCAATCCCCCGCATCGCCAAAAAGGTTGGTAACACCCCCCACAGTATAACGATCCATGCAGCAGACTGCGCCGATTGAAAGGGTTCTAACCGCAGCGCAAGCATTACAATTTGCATCACGATGGGCATCAAGAATGGGCTAAGCAGTGCAAGCCCTATGTTTGATCTGCCGTCACGTGTAAGGCGCACAACGATATCAACACCCGATGTGGGATCTAATACAGGCAGGTTTGTCCAGACATTAAACGACCCAAAAGAAACGGGCCACCGCGTTAGTCGGGTGAAAAGGAAAAACCCAGTAACAGTCACGATCGAAATGACAAAGGCTAAACCTGCAGACAACCGCACAGCATCTACAATTTCATCGCTGACATTCAAAGGCAGCGTCAAAATTATCAAACGTATGGGTGAATAAGGAAAATCTAAGCCGTGTCCAATGATCGTTCCCAGTGACATGATCATCATATTTGAATTGTTTGTCAGATATGTTTCACGAAATAAAACACTGACACAGATGATAGCGCATAAACTGCTAAGATACCTGATCCTATTATAAGGGCTTGCATCACGGAATTCTAACATGCTGGGATATGTATTTAAGTATTCAAGGCAAATTAATACCCCCGCGATCAATGCGGCGATCAGGGTAATTGATGATCCGTCTGATGTACCAGTTAACAGTAATATAGATGGAATCGAAATAGCCATCGCCACTGCAATCGCACGTAATATCGCCCCAATGACCAATAAGATCATGCTTCACTACCTTAATTGATCGTGCGGTTAGGATACTTTGTCCGTGCCTGTCGCGATCATCTGCCTCATTTCTGCCATAATATTGTATCCGTAAGTCTATATTAACAATACCAAAGTTATTTTGTTGGGGCGATTTTATGCATTCACTGGCAAACTGCGACGAAAAAGTCGCACGTTGACGTATATTTCCTAATCAAAATCAATGTCTTGGGGTGGGCACTGTACATATTTTTCGTGTACTGAATTGCAAAATACAACCCTCAGTGGATGGCTTCCTGCTCTCTCTCTTCTTTTTCAACTCGGAAATTTTGGTGGGAAATTTTGCTAACCAAATGATTTTTCGAATTCACATGACACGCGCGAAACGATCCATTAACCGCGATCATTGCGAAAGCCTTTGTTAACAAAAAGGGTGTTATAGCGATGGATGATATCGCACTGATTTTCATAAGAAAATAGGTGCGCCCGCATAGGCGCACCCGAAAGCATTATGCCCAGGGGCGTGCTGCGCCTGCTTTGGCTTCAAAGCTGTCGATTGAAGCAGCTTTTTCAAGGGTCAAACCAATATCGTCCAACCCGTTCAAAAGGCAGTGTTTGCGGAATGGATCGATGTCAAATTTGATCACGTCCCCATCTGAGGCTGTGATTGTTTGGTCCTCAAGGTTAACTTCAACCCGTGCATTCGCACCTTTTTGCGCATCTTTCATCAACACATCAACTTGTTCCTTTGGAAGCACGATTGGCAGCATTCCGTTTTTGAAACAGTTGTTAAAGAAGATGTCAGCGAACGATGTTGAAACCACAACCTTGATGCCGAAATCCGACAAGGCCCATGGCGCATGTTCACGTGATGATCCACAACCAAAGTTGTCACCCGCAATCAAAATTGATGCCTCGCGGTATGCGGCCTGGTTCAAAACGAAATCAGGAATTTCATTTCCATCATCATCATAACGCATTTCATCAAACGCATGCACTCCAAGACCCGAGCGTTTAATTGTTTTCAAAAACTGCTTTGGGATGATCATATCGGTGTCGATGTTGACCAATGGCATGGGTGCTGCGATGCCGCTGAATGTTTCGAATTTGTCCATTACATCATCTCCCGAACATCTGTTAGACGACCTGTGATCGCCGCGGCGGCTGCCATTGCTGGTGACATAAGGTGCGTGCGCCCACCACGACCCTGACGGCCTTCGAAGTTGCGGTTTGATGTGGCCGCGCAACGTTCGCCAGGTGTCAATTGGTCAGGGTTCATCGCCAGACACATTGAGCATCCAGCCAAACGCCATTCAAAGCCTGCTTCTTTAAAGATATCTGCAAGACCTTCTTCTTCGGCTTGTGCACGTACCAAACCAGAGCCCGGAACGATCATGGCGCGCAGGCCATCTTTGACTTTTTTGCCTTTTAGGATTTCCGCTGCTGCGCGCAAATCTTCGATCCGACCGTTGGTGCATGACCCGATAAAGACTGTGTCGATTTCAATATCTGTTAGGTTTTGGCCAGGTGTCAGGCCCATGTATTCCAATGAACGCTGTGCTGCATCGACTTTACCACCGTTAAAATCAGCTGCGCTTGGAACACTGCTTGTGATTGGCAACACATCCTCTGGTGATGTGCCCCATGTCACAACAGGTGCGATATCTTCGCCTTTAATCGTGATGACCTTGTCGAAGTGGGCGCCTTCATCGGTGAATAGAGTTTTCCAATATGTTACGGCCGCTTCCCATTCTGCGCCTTTTGGTGCATGTGGGCGACCTTTGCAGTATTCGAATGTCTTTTCATCTGGCGCAATCAGGCCTGCTCGCGCGCCACCTTCGATGGCCATGTTACAAACGGTCATGCGACCTTCCATGGACAAATCACGGATCGCTTCACCACAGTATTCAATCACGTAACCCGTACCGCCTGCGGTTCCTGTTTCACCGATAACGGTCAGCGTAATATCCTTGGCTGTAACACCAGGGCGTAACTTACCCGTAATTTCGACCTTCATATTTTTTGATTTCTTTTGAATCAAAGTTTGTGTCGCTAGAACATGCTCAACCTCAGATGTGCCGATACCATGTGCCAATGCACCAAACGCACCATGCGTTGCGGTGTGGCTGTCGCCACAAACAACGGTCATACCTGGCAATGTCCAGCCCTGTTCTGGGCCCACAATGTGTACGATACCCTGACGGACGTCAGACACCGGATAGTAATGGATACCGAAATCTTTGGCATTTTTGTCCAATGCTTCGACCTGAATACGGCTTTCTTGGTTGTCGATACCTTTTGCACGATCCAGTGTTGTTGGAACGTTGTGGTCTGGCACAGCGATTGTTTTTTCTGGTGCGCGTACTGTGCGACCGGCCATGCGCAAACCTTCGAATGCCTGCGGTGATGTCACTTCGTGAACCAAGTGGCGATCAATGTACAACAGGCATGTTCCGTCTTCTGCTTCGTGGACGACGTGGTCGTTCCAAATTTTGTCATAAAGTGTTTTGGGGGTGGTCATTTCCATCCTCTCCCGATTTTTGTGATGAACGTTTGGTGCAAATCTTTTGTCGCAGCAATTCAGCCGCGTGCCAGAATTGTCATCGTTGCACCGTAAAACCGCCAAGGCAGGCGCGAACGATCATCCATGTCAAAGATAATTTCCATAACATTTCGCATACACCCGAATCTTCATACTCGCAAGCATTGCTGCACTCTTGCAGGCCCTGTTGCAAAAAATTTCTATTGGTTAGAAATTGCGCCAATCGGGGAGTATTTCAATAGTCACTGACTTTAAGTGGCGCCATTATCGGGTGAGGTGATTTTGTGGGCAGTGCGTTGGTATTGCCGCTATGGGATCAGCTATCGTGAGTTGTAGGAAATGCTTTGCGAACGCGGTGTGGATGTTGATCATACAACAATCTATCGCTGGGTTCAGCAGTATACTCCGGAAATGGAACGCCGCTTTCGTTAGCACTATCGGCCCCGCAGTTTTGCTGGATCATGGCGGGTTGAAAAAACAGCAGGCGAAC
>CAXABH010000078.1:0-7581 GCA_963966925.1 uncultured Rhodobacterales bacterium | reverse complement strand
CCAGAGGTGGTGTTGGCGGTGGTGTCGTTCTTGCTATTGTGGGCTTTGTGCGCTCAAAAATGGGTTGAACTGCGTAAAACCGTCTAAAATGGGGTGGATCATGGTCCGCCCCACTTGCTTAACGAGTTGTTGGGATGTAGGCACTTTTATGAAAATAAGGGGCTGAATATGCTAGACGACCCAAAAACACTTGTTTCGACAGAATGGCTACATGCACATCTGAAAGATCCCGATTTGCGGATTTTAGATGGATCCTATTATTTGCCGCAAATGGCCCGTGATCCACGTGCAGAATATGACGCCGCCCATATCCCAGGTGCGCGCTTTTTTGATATCGATGACGTTGCAGATCACGGATCTGATCTACCACACATGGTCCCACCCATAGAAAAATTCATGTCGCGTATGCGTGCGATGGGTGTGGGGGATGGACATCAAGTTGTCGTTTATGACGGAATGGGGTTATTTTCAGCTGCCCGCGTATGGTGGTTGTTCAAACTTATGGGACAAAATAACATCGCTGTTTTGGATGGTGGTTTCCCGAAATGGCAGGCCGAGGGCCGCCCGGTTGATGATTTACCACCTATCATTCGTGACCGTCACATGACTGTCCGACGCCAAAATCACATGGTAAAGGACGTAACACAGGTTTCTGCTGCCTCAAAACTTGGGGATTATGAAATTATTGATGCACGTTCGCCCGGTCGTTTTCGCGGAGAAGAACCAGAACCGCGCGCAGGACTGCGCCCAGGGCATATTCCCGGATCAAAGAACGTCTGCTTTAAGGATTTGCTGAACGCAGATCAAACAATGAAAAACCCTGTTGAAATCCGTCAAATTTTCCAATCCGCTGGCGTTGATTTCGACAAACCTGCCATCACAACCTGCGGATCAGGTGTGACTGCTGCTGTCCTTAGTTTGGGGCTTCAGCGGATCGGTAAAACAGATCATTCACTTTATGATGGAAGCTGGTCAGAGTGGGGTATGTTCCCAACTGTGCCAGTCGCAACTGGAGACGCGTAAATGTTTCAATCCCTAAAAGAACAACCTGCTGATAAAATCCTTGAACTGGTGCAAAAGTATAAAGAAGACCCAAGAGCGAGCAAAATCGATCTGGGTGTTGGCGTGTACAAAAACGCCGAAGGATTAACGCCAGTGATGCGCGCTGTAAAAACAGCCGAGCAGCAATTGTGGGAGCGTGAAACAACGAAATCCTATGTCGGGTTGGTTGGGGATCCACAATTTTCGGATGTCATGATTGATCTGGTTTTGTCTGACAGTGTTGCACGTGCAAATGTTGCTGCTGCGGCGACACCGGGGGGAACCGGTGCTGTTCGTCAGGCCTTTGAATTATTGAAAATGGCAAATCCTGACTTGCGCGTATTCGTGTCTGATCCAACATGGCCAAACCACTTATCAATTCTGAAATATTTGGATGTGCCAGTTGTACCATATCGCTATTTCAACAGCGAAACACGCGGCGTTGATTTTGCGGGGATGATGGAAGATTTGGCAGACGCGCGTTCAGGTGACGTTATTTTGTTGCACGGGTGCTGTCACAATCCAACGGGTGCAAACCTGAACATATCGCAATGGCAAGAGGTGGTTGATTTTCTAAACAAATCTGGTGCCACGCCAATGATTGACATAGCATATCAGGGTTTTGGTGATGGTTTACAAGAGGATGCCGCAGGCACCCGTTTGGTTGCATCGTCGGTCCCTGAAACGGTCATTGCAGCAAGTTGTTCGAAAAATTTTGGGATTTATCGGGAACGGACAGGCCTGCTGATGGTTGTATCCCAAGATGCAAACGCCAAAGGTTTGAACCAAAGCACGTTGGCGTTTTTGAACCGCCAAAATTTTTCTTTTCCGCCAGATCACGGCGCGCGATTGGTAACAATGGTGCTGAGTGATCCTGCCCTGCGTGCAGATTGGGCCGCAGAGTTGGAAGATGTGCGTTTGGGAATGTTGGAGTTGCGCACGCAACTTGCCTCTGAACTGCAACGGTTATCTGGATCTGATCGTTTTGGGTTCTTAGCGCAGCACCGTGGGATGTTTTCGCGCTTGGGTGCCTCTGCGGAACACGTTGAAAAACTACGTGCAGATCATGCGGTATACATGGTTGGTGATAGCCGCATGAACATTGCGGGCCTTAACAGTGCAACTGTTCCTGTATTGGCGCAGGCCATCATCGACGCAGGAATTTAGTATTTGTCAGCTTTGGCATTTTAATGTGCCAGAGCGTGATTTTTCAAATCAAAATTCCACAGCACACAAAACTATAAAGACATAGCTTCGTGCCGTTAGCCTTCGTAACCACTTTATGAGGGCGCGAAGCTATGTTTATTTTTAAGTCATCTGAGCAGTCAGGCGAATTTGGGTTTTCCGGTCGTCAGATTAAAGAGGCATTGGACAAAAGTCAGGCAATCATATCCTTTACGCCTGACGGAATTATTCTGCACGCAAATGAAAATTTTCTAAGTGCAACTGGCTATCGACTTGAAGATATTGTTGGAAAACACCACAGCATTTTTTGCGAAGATGCGTATACACGCACCGCAGAATACAAAGAATTTTGGGCCGACCTAAGAGATGGGAAATTCCAGTCAAATTCATTTAAACGGATCAATCGTTCGGGTAAGGCGATTTATATTCAGGCCACGTATAACCCAATCCACGACGTAGATGGCAGTGTTGTTGGTGTCATCAAATATTGTACGGACATCACCATTCCCACACTAAAAACTGCTGAGGCAGTCGCCCGCACACAAGCATCGATTACCTTTACGCCAGAAGGGGTCATAAAAGATGCCAATGATACATTTTTGGCGGCAACTGGTTATCGTTTGGATGAAATCCAGGGCCAGCATCACCGAATGTTCTGTCCACCTGACATTGTTAATTCATCTGAATATCAATCTTTTTGGGCTGATTTGGCAGCGGGTGCTCCGAACACTGGCGAATTCAAACGTATAAATCGTCACGGTGATATTTTGTGGCTGCGTGCCAGTTATTCCCCTGATTATGATAACACAGGAAAAGTGGTGTCAGTGACAAAACACGCGAACGATATTACCCAAGAGCGTAAAGTCAAAGAACGCACAATTGATATCTCGACAACAACCGCGTCTGCGATTGCAGAAATGAACCAATCAATTACAGAAATTTCGAAATCGATGAGTGTTGCGCGTGAACGTGCCCAACTGACGTCGTCATCTGTTGATGGAACAAAAGAAATCGTGGGCCGATTGTCTACCACATCAGAGAGCATGTCCAAGACGGTTGAATTTATTTATTCTATCGCAGATCAAATCAATCTTCTGGCGTTGAATGCCGCTGTCGAAGCTGCGCGCGCCGGCGAAGCGGGGCGCGGTTTTGCTGTCGTTGCGGGCGAAGTTAAAAACCTTGCGAGCAGTGCAACCAATTTTACGCAATCAATTGCAAAAGAGATTGAGGCAGTCCAAGCGATTTCTGGTGAAATATCAGAAAACATGGAGCAAATGATCAATTCAATTTCTGATCTAAGCACATCCACTGCTTCTGTCGCGACCGCCATTGAACAGCAAAATGTTGTGGTCAGCGATATTGCCATTCAAATGGAAGATTTGACCACATTGGTTACGCGATAACCTACCGATATACAAATTAACGGCCTGCCCCTAATCGGGTGGGTCTTTTTTGTGGGTAATGGCTGGGGTGGTAGGATTCGAACCTACGGTACACTGTACCAAAAACAGCTGCCTTACCGCTTGGCTACACCCCAGCAGTGGCGCGATGTTTACGATGGACGCGCCCTGTGATCAAGAGTGAATCGTCATTTTTTCACCGCATTCATTTGGATAAATGACGGTAATTTTGGATAAAATTGCAAACGAAAGCCCTGAACCACAATAGCCCACCCTATTAAGGCAGGCTATCGGTTTTTTCGAATCAGAATTGGGCATTGATTTGCGCTTAACTGACCCCGCGCGCATTATTCAAATTTGTCAGCCAATCTGGGTCCATTTCAGGGACTGAAGAAAGCAACAGTTCGGTATATTCAGGGTGTGGTGGAGAGAAGACATCATCTTTTGTACCTTGCTCGACCACTTGTCCTAAATTCATCACGACAACCTGATCCGAGATTGCTTTTACTGTTGAGATATCGTGTGTGATAAACAGATAGGTTAGGTTCAACTCTTTCTGTAGGCGCATCAACAGTTTCAAAATGCCTTCTTGCACAATTTGATCAAGGGCTGATGTCACCTCATCACAAATGATAAAATCAGGTTCAGCGGCAAGCGCGCGCGCGATACAGATCCGTTGTTTTTGTCCACCGGACAGTTCGCTGGGCAGACGATCAATAAACTGTTCGTCCAATTCGATCATCTTTAGCAATTCAACGACACGCTTTTCGCGCGCCGCACCCGATAGACCCAGATAGAATTCAATCGGACGGCCAATGATTTCACGCACAGTTTGACGTGGGTTCATCGCAGTGTCGGCCATCTGATAGATCATCTGGATACGACGTTTTTGTTCTTTGCTGCGTTCCTCAAGTTTGTTGGGCAGTGTGGCGCCATCAAATTCAACGGAACCCGTCATTGGTGGAAGCAATCCTGTAATGACCCGTGCAGTTGTGGATTTACCCGATCCAGATTCACCAACAACGGCAACGGTTGAACCGCGTGGTATTGACATATTTACATCACTCAGGACTTTTACTTTACTATAGGCCGCGTCGATATTTTTGATTTCTAGGATGGGCGCCTGTTCTTTGGCCGGTTCTTTTTCTAGTGCGCGCACAGACCAAAGGGATTTTGTGTAATCCTCCTTTGGCGCGCTTAGCATTTCACGCGTTTCTGCCTCTTCCACTTCGTTACCGTGACGCAATACTTTGATGAAATCGGCCATTTGTGCAACGACGGCCAAATCGTGGGTGATATAGATTGCGGCGGTGTTGAACTCTTCCACAACTTTGCGCATCGCAGTTAGCACTTCTACCTGCGTGGTCACATCCAGCGCAGTGGTCGGTTCGTCAAAAACGATTAGGTCAGGGCGTGGTGACATGGCCATCGCGGTCATTACCCGCTGCAACTGTCCGCCAGAAACCTGGTGGGGGTACCTGTTACCAATCATGCTTGGGTTTGGCAGGTTTAGCGCGTCATAAAGTGTAACAGCGTCTGCCTTGGCCTCGGCTTCTGGTTTGATGCCAAAGCGAATAGTGGATGCTGTTGTTTGATCAATAAGGCGATGCGCGGGATTGAAAGAGGCCGCAGCAGATTGTGCAACATACGTGATGCGATTGCCCCAATATTCGCGCTTTTCCTTTTCACTTAGGGTGGTTAGATCGACGCCATCGAACGTTATTTCACCACCTGTGATCCGACATCCAGGTTGGGTATAACCCATCGCAGCAAGGCCCAGTGTGGATTTTCCAGCACCAGATTCACCAATCAGGCCCATAATCTGTCCCCGTCGCAGCGTTAGGTCCACGCCCTTGACAATGGGATGCCATTTTTCGTCAGAGAATCCTTCTATCTTCAGGTTTCTGATGTCGAGTAAGATATCGTTTTTGCTCATCCCATTAATCCTTGATACCGCTTGTGTGGTGTAGGAACCAGTCCACGACAAAGTTCACAGCAACTGTTAACAATGCAATGGCTGACGCGGGCAACAGTGGTGTCAAACCCGCCTTTAGGTCGTATTGGGCAAATTGGATCAGGGATGCATTTTCACGCACCATGGATCCCCAGTCCGCGGTTGGCGGTTGGATACCTACGCCCAAAAATGACAGTGCTGCGATTGTTAGGAACACAAAACAAAACCGCAGCCCAAATTCAGCAACCAAAGGCGGCAGGATATTGGGCAAAATTTCACGACGCATGATCCAACCTAACCCTTCACCACGCAGGCGGGCCGCTTCGACATAATCCATCACAACGACGTTCACAGCGACAGAACGCGTTAAACGGAAAACACGAGTAGAATCCAAAATCGCAATGATTAGGATCAGGTTGATTGCGGATGAACCGAAAATAGACAACAGCACAAGTGCAAAGATCAAACTGGGGATCGCCATTAAAACATCAACATTACGGCTGAGTAATTGATCCAGCCATGATCGATTGATCGCTGCCGCCAAACCCAGGCCGCCGCCGATAACAAAGGCTAAAATAGTGGTCACAAGTGCAATGCCGACAGTATTTCGCGCACCATAAATCAAGCGTGAATAGATATCTCGGCCAATTTGGTCTGTCCCTAAAAAGTGTTCACCCCCCCAAGGTGCATAAGGCACTGCAAAAACTTCGGCTTCTCCATAGGGTGCGATCCAAGGTGCAAAAACTGCAACAATGATGTAGATAGCGATGACAATCATCCCAAAGCGCGCAGTCGCAGGTGACTTGCGCAATAGGATTTTTGTGCGACTCCATGTGGTTCTTTTTTCCAAGAATGACGTGACTTCATCCTTGGCGGAATAGCTTGTTTGTTCTTGACTCATTTTGGATGCAACAATCTTGGGTTAGTGATGATGCCGATGATATCGGCCAATAGGTTCAAAAAGATGTATGTGATCGCAAAAATTAGCGCGCAGGCTTGGACCACGGGGATGTCCCGGCTGGTGACTGAATCCACCATCAATTGACCGACGCCTGGATAGACAAAGACCACTTCGACGACGACCACCCCGACGACAAGATAGGCAAGGTTAAACGCGATAACCGTTGCAATTGGCGCCCACGCATTGGGAAGGGCGTGTTTCATAATGACTTCACGCTGCGTCGCACCTGAAAGGCGGGCCATCTGAATGTATGGATTGGCCAATAGATTGATGATGGCCGCGCGTGTCATACGCATCATGTGTGCCACAATAACCAGCGTCAGCGTCAACGCAGGCAACGCGCTGCGATAAATCCGTTCGTTAAGTGGTGTGCTGACATCAATATTGGCAAGTGATGGGAACACAGGCCAAAGGGCTGTCAAAATCAAAATCAGGATGTAGGCAACAAAAAATTCAGGGAACGAAATCGTCGTAAGTGTCGATGCACTGACGATTTTATCGTAGTACGTGTTTCGATAAAGCGCTGCTGTAATTCCTAAAAACAGGGCAAGGGGGACCGCAATGATCGCAGTCATTCCCGCAAGGAATAGCGTATTCCACAAACGTGGCGCGATGAGTTCGGCGACAGGGCGCGAACGGTCAACGCCCGATGCTGCGCGACCTGAAAATGAAGTTCCAAGATCACCTTGGATGACGCCTGCGACCCAATCGAAATATCGGATATAGGCAGGTTTGTCTAAACCCAACTCTTTACGGAATGCAGCCACTGTTTCTTCTGTAGCAGCTTGGCCAAGGACGGCCTGACCAAAGTCACCTGGAAGCATTTCGATAGAGGAAAAGATGATGATGGAAACAACAAAGAGCGTTACAATACCTAAAAATAACCGTTGGATAACGGTGGCGATGATCGGGTGCACGAGGAAGATCCTTTGTCAAAAAATGCACCGCGTAATGAATACGCGGTGCAATTGATTTTTTTAAATTATGCGAACCACCAGCGTTCAGTAAGTTTACATCCGTCCAGATCCCAGTTGGATGCC
>CAXABH010000077.1:0-7624 GCA_963966925.1 uncultured Rhodobacterales bacterium | reverse complement strand
TTGCCCTCTATGCGGTTTTCACATTTTTCTGAATTGATGAAAAATGCCGCCTGTATCATCGGCAATTCGTCCGCGGGTGTGCGCGAGGCGCCGTTTTTGTCCGTTCCATCCTTGGACGTGGGTACCCGTCAAAATGCCCGTGCGCAAAGTGCATCCATCACTAGTGCCCGCGCAGAAGAGCGTGATCGCATTTTAGCGTTCTTGGAACAGGATTGGGGAAAACGATATCCCGCAAATGATGATTTTGGACAGGGCAGTGCATCAGAACGCTTTGTCGAGATCATGGGCCAAGACGCATTTTGGCAGGCCAAACTGCAAAAGGCCTTTGTCGACCATGCCTAGGCCGCTGCCATCGGGGTTGTGGGGGCTCTATATTCGCCTGACAACACTGCTGCGCCCACTGGTCCTTTGGAACATAAAGAGGCGCCTGAACAAAGGCAAAGAAGACGCAAATCGGGTGTCTGAGCGTTATGGCATTCCAACGCATGCGCGCCCTGCAGGTCCCTTGATATGGTTGCATGCTGTCGGTCTGGGCGAGGTAATGGCCCTGCGTGGTATGATTCCTATCCTGTCACGGCACTGCCCTGATGTCCATTTTTTGGTTACATCAGGCACGCGTCAATCTGCCGATGTATTTACACAAAATCTGCCCGAACGCACATTACATCAATATTTGCCACTTGATGTGGGCAAGTATTGCAAACGTTTTTTGGCCCATTGGGCCCCAGATTTGTGCATTTGGTCAGAACAGGAATTATGGCCAAACATGATTTGGAATGTCGATCAGTTGGGCATTTCGCAAGTCATAATTAATGCGCGGATGAATAGCGCATCGTATCAGTCACGCCATCGTGCTAAGGGGATGTTTGCGGATATCTACGGGCGTTTTGCCCTGATCTCCGCACAAGATGATCAAACGGCTGAACACATGCGCGCTTTGGGGGCCAGGGTACGGGTTGATGGGTCTTTGAAACCATTGTCCCCTGCTTTACAGTTTGATCAGGGCGCATTCAACCTCCGCAAAAACGAAATTGGTCAACGTCCTGTGTTATGTCTTGCATCATCCCACCCCGCAGATGAGGACGTGGCCCTTACAGCACTTGGGGACTTGGCGTCTGAAACACTGCTGATTATTGCACCGCGACGTGTTGAGCGTTGTGCAGAGCTCGTTGAAAAGATCAACGCTGCTGGATTGTCTGTTTCTGTTGGAACTGCCCCAATTCAGGACACAACGCGCGTGCATTTGGTTGATCAGGTGGGCCAATTGGGTCTTTGGTACCGATTATGTTCGCATGCCTGGATCGGAGGTGGGTTTGATGAAACCCGAGGTCATAATCCGTGGGAGGCCGTTACCCTGAACCGCCGTGTCATTCATGGCCCAAAAATCGCAAATTTCAAACGTGACTACGAAAACCTAGATGCCATTGGGATCGCGTGTCAGATTACGAGCGCGCCAGATTTAGTTGCCGCTTTTGATACGACACAGCCGGTACTTACATCAAAGGAGCTTAACTTGGCGGTTGACCAAGCGGTCAAGGATTTGGATAAGCTGGGTCAAGAAATCATTGCCATTATGGACCTCGCACGTGCGTCATAAATTTCCCAGCATCAAAGTAAGCGCCTTTCTGTTGGTTTATCGCCTGCTTTGGTTAATCTTGATGCCACTGGTTTTGCTCTACCTGAAACGACGGGCGCGTCGTGAACCCATGTATATACACCACCTTGGTGAACGGTTTGGTTTCGGTGCAAAACGCACCGCTGACTGGGTTTGGGTGCATGCGGTGTCATTGGGCGAATTTCGCTCTGCCATCCCATTGATTGACGCGTTGTTGGCGCGTGGTGAACGGGTGGTCATCACGCATTTCACGCCAGCAGGTCGCGCGGCATCGATGGGCCATTACAGTGATCAGATCGCTCAGGGAAACGTGGCGGTGTGCTGGGTACCCTTTGATTACGCGCTGGCATTCAGGCGGTTCTTACGCCGTTTTTCGATCAAATATGGATTGGTGATGGAAGTCGAATTTTGGCCGGGGATGATAATGTCCGCGCGTGGGGCCAACATCCCGCTGTTTTTGTGCAATGGCCAATACCCCAACAAAAGCTATGAACGCGATAGGCACAGAATGTTTTCAGCCCGCGATATTGTTCCCGGATTTGCCGGTGTCATGGTTAAATCAAACCGTATGGCGGAACCATTTCGTGAACTGGGGTTGGAGAAAATCGCAATCACGGGTGAAATGCGATTTGAACAATCAATTAATCAATCACATATCGATGCCGCATTGCGGGTGCGTTCCCATGTTCCTGAACGTCCCGTGGTGACTTTTGCAAGCGCTGTGAAAGACGAAGATGCGCTTTTCATTGCGGCAATCCAGTCATTGAAATTGCGTATGCCAAACGCGCTTATTATTTATGTCCCGCGTAAACCCGAACATTTTGATCGCGCGGCAGAGCTTATTCAGGCCGCCGGTTTGTCCGTCGCGAGGCGTGGCGCGATTTTGGATGCTGCGTTTGAATTAAATACAACCCTAAATTGCGATGAGCTATTGGGGAATAGTTTGGGCGAAATGCACTTTTATCTGGCACTTGCTGATCAGGTTGTAGTGGGGGGTGGTTTTGCATCGCAGGGATCGCACAATATTATCGAACCCCTTTCTCAGGGAAAACCAACCATTGTTGGGCCAAATACATGGACGATTGATTTTCCTGCGATCGAGGCGATTGAGGCAGGTGTTGTGCGTCAGGTTCCTAATGACAAACTTGCGCATGTGCTGCTGGATCTGTCGGAATATGCGCCTGCTGATACATTCATGTCGGTCATGGGCGGCAGTGTTGAAAAAACGCTGGATGCGGTTTGTGAATTTATGGCACGTTGAACGGGCTTGACCTTGGTCGCACATCCCCATAGCCATGGGTCGAACCACGACAATAGGGCCAGATTTTTTGGAACGTAAAAACCGATCTTTTGGCACCAAGGCTGTGCAATTTGTGATCGCCAAGATGATTTTTGGTGTTCTCACACTTTTGCGCTTGCTTCCCTATGCGAAACGGATTGCACTGGGTGGGGCATTTTTTCAGTATGTTGCCTCACCAGTGTCTAAGAACAAAGAACGAATATTGGAGAATATTGAACATGTTGTTCCTGAACTGGAGCCTCATGAACGCGCACGGTTGATCACAGGGGTGCCCAATAACATCGGCCGCACGTTGACGGAATTATTTTTTCCGGATGAATTTTTGCAAATCATAGACGATTGCCCGCTAACAGGAGACGGTTATCAGGCCTTCAAAACCGCGCGTGCAGATGGCCGACCCGTAATTTTGGTAGCAGGGCATATTGGCAATTATGACGCCATCCGTGGTAAATTGGTGCGAGAGGGCCATCCAATTGGCAGTCTTTATATACCAATGAAGAATCCCTATTTTAATCGTAAATATGTGGATACGATTTCCCGCATTGGGACACCTTTGTTCCCCAATGATGCAAACGGCATGGGGCAAATGATCAAAGCCTTGCGTGGCGGTGAAACCATTGCCCTGATGATGGATCAAGCGATGAGCACGGGGGAAAAAATTCCATTTATGGGACGGATCTGTAATACCCCCGTTTCTGCTGCAAAAATGGCACTGAAATATGATGCGGTTTTGATCCCCTGTTTCGCGCATCGAAACACCGATGGGATCACGCATACAGGCGTGATGGAAAAACCGATTGTGCATTCTGACGCGATCACAATGACGCGTCAGTTGAATGATTTGCTGGAAAAGCACGTGCGTGCGCACATGGAACAATGGCTATGGACGCATCGCCGTTGGAAAGGGTATTACGGGCGCGATGAATAATTGGAGTAAGCCGTGAGCGCCCGCATCAACAGCATTTGGCAACGCCTGAACTACGGGGCGCATGTGTTCTTTTGGGATCACGGAATGTTTCGTGCGCTCTATTGGAATAAGGCACAAATCGCACCAGGAGTGTATCGGTCCAATTATCCAACGCCGGCACGCATTAAACGCCTAAAGCGCCAGGGCGTGCAGACTATATTATCTTTGCGTGGTGATTTTGATGGTGCGTTCAACGCCATTGAACGGGATGCCTGCGAACGTTATGGTGTAACGCTTGAGTTTGCACCTTTGGGCGCACGCGAGGCTCCAACGAAGGATTGCATTTTTGTATTACTTAATAAATTCAGAACGATAACAAACCATTCTTGATGCATTGCAAATCAGGGGCGGATCGCGCCAGTCTGGCCAGTGTAATTTACCTGATCGCAATAGAAGGGAAATCCGTGGCAGAGGCGCGTAAGATGTTCAGCATGCGCTTTATTCATTTCAAATGGACCAAAACTGGGATTTTAGACATGTTTTTGGACATGTATGAAGAGCGGCTAACCCAAGGAGCGATCCCGTTTCAGGATTGGGTTACCCATGAATATGACGCAGAGGCGTTAACTCGCAAGTTTGCACAACGCCGTGTTACCAGCCGCTGAAACCACCATCTACATTGACGATTTGCCCCGTCATATAGCGTGCATTTTCAGAACATAAGAACATCATAACATTGGCAATCTCTTGGGGTTCGGCCATGCGACCGTTCATGATCAATTCGCCAACACGTTTTTGGAATTCATCGGAATGGCCATTAAATACGGCACCGGGGGCAATTGTATTTACGGTGCAATCCCGTTTCGCCCAATACCCTGCCAACCAAAGGGTCAGGCCATGAATACCTGCCTTAGTCGCTGAGTAGGCGGAAAAGGATTTGAATGGCATGCCCTCGTAAATTGGGTGGTGCGGTCCATTTAGCGCATACATGGACGCAACATTAATCAATTGTGCGGGGTATTTGCCAACAATGTCACGGTCCATCTGACGGGCAATCATAAACGCACCCGTAAGATTGACCCGCATTGTTTTTTCCCAATCTTGAACCGAGGTATTGGCGAAATCGGGGAATGATTTTCCAGCCCCCATTAACAATTCACCTGTGATCGCCGCGTTATTTAACACCACATTTGGGTTCAACCCATCCGCCTGCATCGTTTTGAAAATGGCTTCAATTTCTTCTTCGCTGCCAACGTCTAAGTCGTAATAGGCGAAATTTGAGTATGAACCAAATCGCTCTTTCATGGCATCTGCGCGCTGACCTGGCAAATCAGATGCCACCACAGTTGCCCCATTTTCCAAAAGGGTGTGCACATAAGCTGTGCCCAACACCCCACCAGAGCCGGTAATGAAAATTGTCTTATCGCTTAGAGGGCTGCTCATTGGTATTTTTCCTTCATTAAAAATTCGACAATTTTAAAATCGAATTCGGTATCGATATCCAGACAACGTTCTGTTGGCATAACATAGGGTATCACGTGTCCTTCGTACAAAAAATCAGCCGCGCGCAAATAGCTGGGGGCCACAACATAGGTTGAGGCTGCATGTTCATAGACTGTTGGCGCCTGCTGACGGGCCACGACGTTTCCAGGTAGCGGTTTTGACACCTGCAATGAACCTGTTTCACCAACCTCTACCAAATTGAAATATGGGTTTTTGCGTGCATCACAACAGGACATGACCATATCTGGTGCTTTGGATTTGAACAGGGCCAGCGCGTTGTCGATGTCGTCATCTTCGCGCAAGGGCGAGGTGCAATCCAAATCCAAAAACGCGGTGATTGCTCCCAGTTTTTGCTCAGCTGTATCCAATGAATGTTGCCAAACATTCCATTTTGATGCGCCATCTGTTGCCAATTTTTCTGGGCGCAATCCAATGTCCAATGCCCCCCGTTTTAACCCGTGTTCGTACACTTCGGGATCATCTGTTGAAACGACGACAGCATCTACATTTTCATTGCGGAAAAGTTGATCAAGCGACCAGTCAATCAACGGTTTACCTGCGATTGGACGAAAGTTTTTCCCAACCACACCCTTGCTTCCTTTACGTGCGCCTATGTGCCCCAAAATCATGTCAGGTTCGCCTTTAGTTGTCCTGTAAATTCACGCATTTCCCATGCTTGTGCGATCACATGGCAGACATTTTTCACTCTGTCCAGACGCGGAATATGCGGGTTTTCTGGTTCTTTGCCTTGGGCCAGTGTCATGAAGTCAGACATGAAATCTAGGAACATTGCGTTTCGTTCTTGGTCTAAATTATGCGCGACACGCGCATCTTTGGTGACATGTGTCAAATTGGCGTTTGCGATGTCGTATTCGATTTCCTGGTCCAATCCAACAATATGTCCACGACGGATCAGGGACGGCGCCAAATAATCCATGGCAACGCGTATGTTGCGCCCATCGGGTGATGTGAAATCCAATGTGCTTGCAATGTCCACGCCCACAAAATCCGGATGTTCGAGTGATGTGACAGTGGATAAGGGGGCCGCACCGCACAACAAATATGCCAGATCAATTTCGTGGCATAAATCCAATAAAACCCCACCCCCATCTGGATCGGCGGCATAGCTGTCTGCGAATGTCCAATTCTGACGCCATTGTGTGACGTCATGTCCAATTTCAAATGAGGCACGAAAAATATCACGGACCGGGCTATCCAATAGGCGGCGCACCATGGGATGGTAGCGCATCATGAACCCTGCGACAGACCGTTCCAATGTGGCTTTTGGCAGATCAAAGATGTGTTCAACATCCTTTTTGCGATACGCTACAGGTTTTTCGATATAGAGCGCAGCACCCGCCTTGGCGCATTCAGTGATCAGGGGCAGGCGTATTTTAGTTGCAGTTGCAATAACAACCCCTGCCTGACCATGGCAGGCTGCGATCTCGGAAATGACGGTTTCCAAATCAATACCACGCCATCCGTAATGTGTAACATCTGCACCAAGTGCATTTAGGTTGTCGGCATGCCGCCGCCCAATCGATCCAGACCCAATCACAAAATAGCGAAATGACATGACTGTTTGCTTTCCTATGCCTTTGCTCTGTGATGCCCCAGCTTGCCACCAAGAGCAAGGCCAAGAACCGCTGAGTATTCCCGAAATGCTTGCCTTCGTTTGGCCTGAACCCTATGTAGGCCCAGAACAATCAGGGACTTAGATGCACGTGCAACAACAACCAGATAGTGGATATTCGATATCAAGTGGACGCCGTTTGTTGCGCGATACATTGTCTAAGCGGTGGAAACTGCTTGGGCTGTCCATCTTCTTTTTGGTTGGCGTCTCGGTATTTACAGCAGGTCTGGCTGCTTCGACACGGTTGATCGTGAACGACGTTTTTGTCGCCGAAAATACCGATGCCGCGGTTCGGGTTGCACTGATCGTCATTGGTGTGTCGTTGGGCAAAAGCATTTTTCAATATGCAAATACTGTTACACAGATCTTGATGACGCGATCCGTATCTGTCGAAATGCAAAAACGTGTATTTGCGCAGATGTTGCATAATGATGTCGCATATTTTGTTGGCGGTCATGCGTCGGATTTGATGGCAAAAATTCGGCTTTATGGGACGGCTGCAGGCACGGCATTCGTAACAATGACAAATCGACTGCTGACGGAAACGTTGACCATGCTCGCCCTATTTGGTGTGATGTTATACCAAGACGCTTGGATGACGATGTTTTGTATGCCATCAAATCTGGGGAAATCGGCTGTGAACATAGGCGTATGCGATATCAAACA
>CAXABH010000076.1:0-7632 GCA_963966925.1 uncultured Rhodobacterales bacterium | reverse complement strand
AATCGGTTTCACCATATTCAGCCAGTAAATCGACAACCTCATCAAATTGATGTGACACTTTATCGATCGCAGCATTGGCAGAACGCGTAAATGGCATTGTTGTGGGATCAATCGTACCCTCTTGGGCATCCCATTCCTCTGCAATCGCGCGTGCCAGTTCACCAGTTGGGACAACAAGGCTGGCTTTTGCGGGTGTTTTTACGCCGCGACCATCCAATAAAACCGCATACCCGCCCTCTGCTTCACTCACACAGGCCTCTGTCCAAAATCGCTTAAGTTTCCATTCGGTCATGTTTCACGCTCCAACCAATCAGTGATCGCCTGATATACGGATTGCGGTGTTTCTGCCACCCTGTAGGCCGCGTCAAATCGATCAATTGAATGATAGCCCCAAGATACACCAACAAACCCAATCCCCGCCGCCACTGCCATTTCCATATCGTGCGTTGTGTCCCCAATAAACAGACTGCGCCGCCCTGAAACGCCAGTTTCATCAACTGCGGCCTGTAGCATCGCTGGGTTTGGTTTGGAGGGATGCATATCGGCAGTCTGAATGGTTTGAAATACCCCATTCCAATCATAGTAATCCAACAACGCATCAACGCCGCGGCGCGATTTACCCGTGGCTATTCCCAACACCCAATTTTCATGCTGTGTACACTCACGCAATAGGTCCGATATTCCAGGATACAGTACAGACATCGCCCCTGCTTCACGGGATGTGCGATAGCTATGTTTATACGCACGCACTGCGGCCGTGATGACAGAGTCCTCAACTGGCATCTCCAGCAATTGCATCATGGCCTGTTCTAGGGATAATCCGACAGTCGCTAAAATCGCCTCTCGCTTTGGCACTGGCTGTGATATCGCCGCAAAGGCATCGTTCATCGCCGCCAATATTTCAGATTGGCTGTCCACCAACGTCCCATCGACGTCAAAGATGATCAGCGCAAGATCATCCAATGCTTACATTTCCTCAAAGGGATCATCGGGCACATCCTTCGCATCCCACTGAAATGTCTCCCATGTGCGCTGCATATGCTGCGACAGATCCGCTGTAATTTCGAAGGTCTTTTTCGTAACAGGATGTTCAAATCGCAAATAACGGGCGTGTAGATGCAATTTTTTGCTAATGTCACCGCCAAATTGCGCGCCCCAGCCATCGCCCAAGTTTTCCTGACCAGACCCGCCATATTTCCCGTCACCAATAATCGGATGCCCAATTTCCGCCATATGCGCGCGCAACTGATGTGTGCGCCCCGTAACAGGCACCAACGCAACCCACGCGCCACGCGATGCAAGCCGGGATAACATGAAATAATCGCTTTGCGCCCGTTTTGCGCCTTCGGTTTTTTGGACATCGCGCGGATGAATGCAGATCATTTTTTCACCCTCACCCCCGCGTCCACGCCCGGGTGCCTTGACCAATCCATATTTAATGGTCCCGACTTGGGGCACCGGCACACCCGCAACGGCGGCCCAGTAAACCTTGCGTGTTTCGCGGTGACGTAATGCGTCACTTAGGGTTGCCGCGACAGAGCGTGAACGCGCCAGCAACAATAAACCCGACGTGTCTTTATCCAACCGATGCACCAACCGTGGTTTTTCATCAAGATCATATTTCAGCGCCTCAGATAATCCATCAACATGACGCACCTGTTTGCTGCCCCCTTGCGATGGCAGACCCGCAGGTTTGTTTAATACGATCAAATGATCATCCATATAAATCACCGCGTCTTGAATCATTTGGCGATCTTGATCCGATATGCGTGATTGCTTAGGCTGCTCTTCCCTGTGTTCAGGGGCGGGGATGGGCGGAATGCGCACCTCTTGCCCCTCTTCAATCCGCGTAGCGGGTTTACAGCGTGCGCCATCCACGCGCAGTTCGCCTTTGCGACACATTTTTTCAATGCGAATTTGACTAAGATGTGGAAACAACCGTTTTAGCCAACGGTCCAGACGTTGATCCGCGTCTTCGGCAGAAATTGTGATGCGTTGAACGCCACTCATGACCAAACCCCTTTGGCTAAAAATATGCCGATGAAGAGTGCCAGAACCGCCCCAATCACCGAGATCGCAACATAGCCGGCAGCCTGTGCCACACGCTCTGCCTCGATCAATTTAAACACATCTAATGAAAATGCCGAAAAGGTTGTGAATGCGCCCAGAAACCCAGTCATTGCAAAAACCATCACACGGTCTAACCCACGACTGCTTAGAAATACAAACGCCATTCCCATGACGAAGGATCCCGCAATATTGACCACTAAAGTGCCAAGTGGAAATACGAACCATCCCGAAACAAGAAAACGCGCCACAGCGCCAAGTGCGCCCCCAAGGGCAATCATTAGATACATCATGGCGCGTCCTTGTGCGCTTTGCCCCCAATTGTCAAGCGCCGTGCCTAAGTCTTGCTTGCGTTTCGTTTGGCGCGCAGTTTTTCAAAATATTCAACGCGTTTGCGTAAATCTCTTTCAAATCCACGTTCGACGGGATCATAAATTTTGGCGCGCTCTATGGTTTCAGGGAAATAGTTTTGCCCTGAAAACCCATCCTCTGCATTGTGATCATATGAATAATCGGCTCCATACCCCTGATCCGCCATCAATTGCGTTGGAGCGTTCAGAATATGTTTCGGGGGCATTTCCGATCCATAAGATCGCGCCAAATTTCGCGCCGCCTTATATGCGGCGTATCCCGCATTCGATTTCGGGGCCAGCGCCAGATAAGCCACCGCCTGCGACAATGCCAGTTCGCCTTCTGGACTACCAAGGCGTTCATATGTTTCCCATGCCCCAACGCAGATAGACTGCGCCTGCGGGTCAGCAAGACCAATATCCTCAACCGCCATGCGCAGAATGCGGCGGGCCAAATATCGCGGATCCTCTCCCCCTTCTAGCATGCGCGCAAACCAATACAGGGCCGCATCGGGATCTGATCCACGCACGGATTTATGCAACGCAGAGATCAAATTATAATGAGAGTCCCCGTTTTTATCATATTTTGCGGCGCGACGGGTCAGGCGTTTGCGCAAATCTGCGTCAGCAATCAAAGTATCCACGCGCCATGAATGTACCTGCTCCACCAGATTGATCAGGGCACGACCATCCCCGTCGGCCATGGCAATCAGTGTTTCACGCGCCGTTGTATCCAGTGGCAATTTAGTACCCAATTCCCCCTCAGCGCGGATCAAAAGTTGGGTCAATTCATCGTTTCCCAGGCGTTCTAGTACCAGAACCTGCGCCCGTGACAAAAGCGCCGCATTTAATTCAAATGAAGGATTTTCGGTGGTCGCCCCAACCAGGATGATCGTGCCATCCTCCATATGTGGTAAAAATCCATCTTGCTGAGCCTTGTTAAAACGATGAATTTCATCCACGAACAACAATGTCCCCCGCCCATTCGCATGACGCAATTTTGCGGCCTCAAACACCTTTTTCAAATCAGGTACACCGGTGAATATCGCACTAATCTGAACAAAGTGCAGATCCGTGTGATCCGCCAACAATCGCGCCAATGTCGTTTTGCCGACACCAGGTGGGCCCCAAAAAATGAGTGAACTAAGCTGTTTGTTTCCCAGCATGGCGCCCAGCGGAGCGTCATCAGCCAAAATTTGCCCCTGACCAATCACTTGGTCAATCGCGCGTGGGCGCAATCGTTCTGCCAAGGGTTGGGGGCCCTTTGGCGTATCGGTTGTATCAGGCGCAAACAAATCGTTCATCCCTAAAACCTAACTCAGTTTCATCAGCACGAACATAGCGAAAATCAGATGGGTTCAATCAATCGGCGCATGAAGGCGTGTGGCTGACGTGATTATGCCGCCGCGCTCTCCAACTGTGATCGAACCATAACGTTGTTTGAAACATTCAGGCAATTCACGATCCCCCGCCATCGACAGCCACAGACGGAACAAATGACGGCGATTTTGGGGATCGGGCCAATCAACATACCCTGTGCGGTCATGTAATTGCGCATGATTGTACACGAATTGCATATCCCCAGGAATGAGCCGCATTTTGATGTGTAAATCAGGATCATTTGCCAATTCGTCAAAATAATCCAATGCCTCAATATGTTCTGGGGTTAAACGCATTGCATCTGGGAACCTCTGCGCACTGTCGATGTATTGACGTTGATAAAAAACCGTCAACCGCCCATCATGCCAGCTAAGGGGTGGGATGGTCATATAGGGTTTCATACCCTCTGGCACTTCGCCTCGGCGATCTGTGGCAATAGGATCAAACAGCAAAGACAGCAGATCAGGCCGCGTGGCGCGCATTTCGTTATATATCGTCTCAGCACTGACCAACAGACTATCGCCGCCCTCTTTGGCGTCCTGCAAACACATCAGTGCAACAACATCTGCACTGTCTGTATGAAAACTTTGCCGTGCATTGGTCTGGTAAATTCGTGCATTGGGATCATTTGGATCCGCACCAATATCACGCACATGCCCCAAAATATGACCTGCTGCATTCTGTGATCGCGCGGAACCCAAATGCGCACCAAGGCCGCAAAATATTGCAGCCGCGAATTCCAGAGAATATGATTGGATAGGCAAACCACGGATCACCTCGACCCCGATGCCATGCAGCAATTTTTGTGACATTTTTTGCAAGTGCTGGGAAAACTGTGGCAGTGGGAAATCTTGGGCCGTGATTTCCCCAACATCGCGCCCAAGGGACAGATAATGCCGTGCCGCATGTTCAATTTCGGAAATGTCACTGGCACATAGGGTATATAACCATTCGTTTTGACGCGTTTGTAAATCTGTCCCCATCCACGCTGAGGGGCCATCCAATCGTTCTGGTATCGCATTTAATACAGTCATGTCATTCTCCGTGACTGAAATTATCAACGCAGATCGCGCAAACCATCATGCCCAAAAACGACAAAACCCCGACAGTTTGCCGGGGCCTTGGTGTTTTAGATTGATAATCTGCTTACTCGTCTGCGGCTTCTTCTGCTGCGACGCGTGCTTTGTCTGCAGCACCTTTTGCATCAACGTCACGATCAACGAATTCGATGATCGCCATTGGCGCCATATCACCATAACGGAAGCCCGCTTTCATAATGCGAACATAACCGCCCTGACGTTCCGCGTAGCGTGGGCCAAGGATGTCGAATAGTTTTGTGACGTACTGATCTTCTTTCAACTGTGCGCGTGCTTGGCGACGTGCGTGCAGATCGCCGCGCTTGCCCAATGTGATCAATTTTTCAATGATCGGGCGAAGCTCTTTCGCTTTTGGCAAAGTTGTTTTGATTTGTTCGTGTTCAATAAGTGAGCCTGCCATGTTCGCCCACAATGCCTTGCGGTGTTCATGTGTACGGTTTAGGCGGCGGTAACCACGTGCGTGACGCATAATTTAGTCTCCTACTATCTTTTACTTTGTCTGGCGGTCGATGCGTGTCAGCCGCTCTCCTTGGGGCATATGCCCAGCTTTCCCCGATCATACGGGCATGTATCGCGCCGCGTTACCGCGGCGCACATGACTTAGAAGTTGTCTTCGAACTTCTTCGCCAAATCTTCGATGTTGTCTGGTGGCCAATCCTCGACGTCCATGCCAAGGTGAAGCCCCATACCAGAAAGCACCTCTTTGATCTCGTTCAAGGACTTGCGACCAAAGTTTGGTGTGCGAAGCATCTCTGCCTCTGTTTTCTGGATCAAATCGCCAATGTAAACGATGTTGTCGTTCTTTAGGCAGTTTGCAGAACGCACTGACAATTCCAGTTCATCCACTTTCTTCAGTAGAAGTGGGTTGAACTCTAGACCATCTTCATCATCCTGACGGTTTGCAGACTCTGGTTCGTCGAAGTTCACAAAGATTGACAACTGATCCTGCAGAATGCGTGCTGCGAATGCGATGGCATCATCAGGTGTGATTGATCCGTCTGTTTCAACCTTCATTGTCAGTTTGTCATAATCCAAAACCTGACCTTCACGTGTTTTTTGAACGTCATATGAGACCTTCTTGACAGGTGAATAGATCGCATCGATCGGGATCAAGCCGATTGGTGCCTCTTCTGGTTTGTTTTTGTCCGCAGGAACATAGCCTTTGCCAGTGTTCACAGTCAGCTCCATGTAAACATCAGCACCATCATCTAGGTGGCAGATGACATGTTCTTTATTCAAAATTTCGATGCCTGCGCTGTCCGAGATATCACCAGCTGTCACAACACCTGGACCCTTGGCATTAATAGAAAGACGCTTTGGTCCCTCCACTTCCATACGCAATGAAACACCTTTTAGGTTCAAAACGATGTCTGTGACGTCTTCCCGAACGCCTGCGACTGACGAAAATTCGTGCAACACGTTGTCGATTTGCACAGAAGTAATCGCGGCACCTTGTAGGCTGCTCATCAATACGCGGCGTAAAGCGTTACCAAGTGTAAGGCCAAAACCACGCTCTAGTGGCTCTGCGACGACTGTGCCTTGGCGCAATGGATCATTGCCTGGCTTTACGTCAAGTTGTGCAGGTTTAATGAGTTCTGCCCAGTTTTTATGGATCATACGTCCCTCCATTCTAGCGGTATCCTATGTCCAAAAGACACACGCACCCGAGGATTAAAAATGACGGAAATGGGGCGGCAGAATCTGCAGCCCCATTAACAAACTTATTATACGCGGCGACGCTTTGGTGGGCGACAACCGTTGTGCGCGATTGGTGTAACGTCACGAATAGATGTGATGTTGAAACCAATTGCTGCCAGTGCGCGCAACGCACTTTCACGCCCTGACCCTGGTCCTTGCACTTCAACCTCAAGCGTTTTCACGCCGTGCTCTTGTGCTTTTTTACCCGCGTCTTCTGCTGCCATCTGTGCGGCATATGGAGTAGACTTACGAGAGCCTTTGAAACCCATTGTACCCGCAGACGACCATGCGATTGCGTTACCTTGAACATCAGAGATCAAGATTTTGGTGTTGTTAAACGATGAATTAACGTGTGCAACACCAGCTGCGATATTTTTGGAGACCTTTTTCTTGCCACCACGACGTGTATCACGTGCCATTCTACTAGCCCTCCTTACTTCTTCTTACCAGCAATTGCTTTTGCTGGACCTTTACGCGTGCGCGCATTTGTGTGTGTACGCTGACCACGAACAGGAAGGTTACGACGATGGCGAAGACCACGGTAGCAGCCAAGATCCATCAAACGTTTGATGTTCATTTGAACTTCACGGCGCAAATCACCTTCTACTGAAAAGTTTGCGTCGATGTATTCACGAATTGACAACACCTCTGCGTCTGACAATTCGTTGATACGACGTGTCATGTCAATGTTGACTGCTTCGCAGATTTGTTTCGCTGAGGTATGTCCGATACCTGTGATATATGTCAAAGCGATTGGTACACGCTTTGCTGTTGGGATGTTTACGCCGGCAATACGAGCCACGTTATGTTCCTTTCGCTGCGGTTCCGTCGTTCCAGAACCTTTTTTCACAACAAAGCCCTTGGTTGGCCAAGGGCTAAAGTTGATAAGGTGATCGCGCATTACGCGCAGTTGATTCTCTTATGAGAGTTTGCAGTTAAGAAGAATTTGACAATTCGTCAAGGTATAACTGGAATAATTCAATCAATACATAGACACGATGCGTCCACCACATTCGAACCCCACCGTCATTTCGGCAAAC
>CAXABH010000075.1:0-7659 GCA_963966925.1 uncultured Rhodobacterales bacterium | reverse complement strand
AGAAGAAACACGTATCCCGCTAATCGCTGCGGAAAGCGTGCCGCGCGGGGGTTTTTTCCGGCGCGTCTTAACCGCCGGTCAGTCTTTCGTGTCACAAATGAACGCACAACCAGAGAATAGTCAGTGACACAGGGGCGTTTCATATCCTTCGAAGGCATTGACGGTTCTGGCAAATCCACGCAGGCCAAGCTGCTGGCCAAAACCTTGGGGGATTTAGGATACGATGTCGTTCTAACACGCGAACCTGGCGGGTCTGTTGGTGCCGAAGAAATCCGTGCATTGGTTTTGCAAGGTGATCCAGATCGCTGGTCTGCAGAAAGCGAGATTTTATTATTCACTGCTGCGCGCCGTGATCACATGGAAAAAACAATTCTGCCTGCACTAAATGCGGGCAAAATTGTCATTTGCGATCGCTTTGCCGATAGCACCCGCATGTATCAGGGGCTAAGCCGTGGTGATTTGCGCAACTTGGTGGATGAACTGCACAACCTGATGATCCCACAGGATCCTGATTTGACCGTGTTAATTGATTTGGACCCTAAGTTGGGGTTATCCCGTGCCAAAGCCAGAAACACTGTCGAAGAACGGTTCGAAGATTTTGGTGTCGCACTTCAGGAAAAAATGCGTATCGGTTTTTTGAATTTAGCCGAACAATATGCAAACCGGTTTCGTGTCATCGATGGGTTGCGCGACATAGATGATATTGCAGCAGATGTTTTTAATGTGGTGCAAAAACACTTATGAGCAGTGATGACGACAGCATTCCCACTGCGGACGTGATTGAAGGTGCCAAGCACCCTTCTGAGGCTGCAGAGGTTATCGGACATCAGCATGCCGAAAATTTATTCGTTGATGCACTAAACGAAGGGCGCCTGCATCACGCATGGATGATCACTGGTCCCAAGGGCATCGGCAAGGCCACATTCGCGTGGCGACTTGCCAAATATCTGCTGTGTTCTGCGATCCAAGAGGACGGTCCATCTCTGTTTGGGGATACGCCTGAGTTCATCCAAAACTTGGATATAGACCCCGATCACCCGATCCTGCGCCGTATTCAGGCAGGATCAGAGGGCCGACTAAGCGTCGTGCGCAGGCCATATGATGCGAAACGCAAGGCGTTCAAAGCACAAATAACGATCGAGGAAATCCGCAAACTAAAATCCTTTTTCGCACTGTCAGCAGCGGATGGTGGGCGACGAGTTGTCATTATTGATGCCGCCGACGACATGAACGTGAACGCGGCAAATGCACTGTTGAAGGTGTTAGAAGAACCACCCAAACACACAATTTTATTGTTGATTTCGCATCAACCCTCACGGCTTTTGCCAACGATCCGTTCACGGTGTCGTACGCTGCGATTGGGTGCGCTGAACCAAAGCGATATTGATGCCGTATTAGCCACCCAAGATTTAGAGATCAATGCCGACGAAATGGGGGCATTATCGACTCTATCGGCAGGATCAGCAGGCGAGGCGATCCGCCTTGCTCAGTATAACGGACCAGTCGTTTACCAACAGATTTTGGGCCTGATTTCAGAGGCACCAAAAATCGATCGCCCCAGTGCAATCAAGTTTGCAGAACAATATGCAGGCCGCACCAGCAGCGAAGATTTAGACATTCTTGCGTTAATGTTTGATCGCGTGCTTTCACGATTGGCCATTTTTGGTGCGACAGGGAACGCCCCTGCCCCAATGGTGCATTCAGGCGAAATTGAGATTTTTTCAAAACTCTGTCCAATGCCTCAGTTTGCCCAAGATTGGGCCGAACTATGCCAAGATCTATCAAATAGATTTAAACATGGACGCGCTGTGAACCTTGACCCCGTCGCATTGGTCCTAGATATGATATTTAAGATTGAACAATGCGCAAAGCGCGCGCAGGGCCTTACATGATCCGCATTACTGATAGTCACTGTCACCTTGATTTTCCTGATTTCGAAACCGAGCTTTCTGCGGTGATCGAACGTGCCGTTACAGCAGGCGTCCATCGTATGGTGACAATCTGTACGAAACTGCATCAAGAACCCGCCGTGCGCGCCATAGCCGAGGCGCATGCCCCTGTCTATTATGCAGCAGGTGTCCATCCGATGAGCGTTGCCAGTGAACCCATGACATCGGTTGATGAATTGGTCGCCCTATCCCAACATCCAAAATTCGTTGGGATAGGAGAAACGGGATTGGATTATCACTATACCGCGGACAGTGCAGAGGCGCAGAAACAAAGCCTACGCATTCACATTCAAGCGGCACAAGAAACGGAATTGCCCTTGATAATCCATGCACGCGATGCGGATGAAGATATGGCCAACATTTTGCGTGAAGGGTACGCACACAAACCCTATACCTGCGTCATGCATTGCTTCTCATCCTCTGCGGCTTTGGCAACAGCTGCGCTGGATCTTGGGTTTTATTTATCTATGTCAGGCATCGCAGCCTTTCCCAAATCTAAGGATTTGCGGGACATTTTCGCCCAAGCGCCTGTTGATCGTATCCTGGTGGAAACAGACAGTCCGTATTTGGCGCCCCCACCCCATCGCGGGAAGCGCAATGAACCAGCCTATTCAATGCATACCGCAAAAGTGGGCGCAGATGTTTTTGGCATGGATTTCACTGATTTCGCGGCCCAGACCGAGGCAAATTTTGAACGACTGTTTTCCAAAGTCACACAACAGCAGGCCGCCGCATGAGCGCGCGCCTAAGGTTTCATATTCTAGGGTGTGGTTCTTCTGGTGGTGTGCCGCGTATCGGTGGACATTGGGGCGATTGTGATCCGACAAACCCAAAAAACCGCCGCCGTCGCTGTTCGATGTTGGTTGAACGGGAAACGGATCAGGGCGTGACACGCGTTTTGATCGACACCTCGCCCGACATGCGCGAACAATTAATTGACGCAGGTGTGGGGGCTTTGGATGGTGTGATTTATACACATTCACACGCGGATCACGTTCATGGTGTCGATGACCTACGCATGGTGGTGTTCAATATGCGGGAACGGGTGAATGTGTGGGCCGATAAGGCAACATGTGATGCGCTTCTGGATCGTTTTGGATACGTTTTCATCCAACCCGAGGGGAGTTCATATCCCCCTATTTTGAACTTAAATTTGCTGGATGGTCCCGTCACAATGACCGGCGCGGGTGGCGATATCACGTTCACACCGTTTGAAGTGGAACATGGGCGCATCGACTCTCTCGGGTTTAGGATAAAAGATTTGGTGTACCTACCAGATGTTTCGGCAATGAACGATACCGCCTGGAAGGCCCTGTCGGGCGCGGATTGTTGGGTTCTGGACGCGCTGCGGCGCGATCCTCATCCA
Source organism: uncultured Rhodobacterales bacterium (assembly GCA_963966925.1). Lineage (GTDB taxonomy): Bacteria > Pseudomonadota > Alphaproteobacteria > Rhodobacterales > Rhodobacteraceae > HIMB11. The sequence goes on along the minus strand of CAXABH010000075.1, from coordinate 4,344 downwards.
ACGCATTCGCATCTGGAACAATCGTTGGAATGGATTGAACACTCTGGTGTTCCAAATGCTGTTTTAACCAATATGCATGTGGATTTGGATTACGAAACCATCCTGGCAGAAACACCTGATCACATAAAACCCGCCTATGATGGCATGATCATCGAATACGCGGACTGATCGCTGATGCAGGCCCTTCTTGACGTTATTCTTCCCGTCTTTTTGGTAGTCGGTTTTGGGTATATCGCCGTTTGGCGCCAGGTTTTTTCAACTGCTGCTGTCGACGGCTTGATGTCCTATACCCAGAACTTTGCAATCCCATGTTTGCTGTTCATGGCCTTGATCAAAATTGATCTTAGCCAAGCCTATTCTTTCCGTTTGATGGCCAGCTATTACATTGGCGCCGCCTCTGGATTTGCGCTTGGTTTTTTAGGGGCACGATATCTTTTTCAACGCAGCGCAGAAGATAGCGTTGCGATTGGGTTTGTCAGCCTGTTTTCGAACTCTGTCATGATGGGTCTGGCCATCACAGAGCGCGCCTATGGGATTGATGCGCTGGTGGCGAACTTTGCCATTGTGTCCTTACATGCGCCGTTTTGCTATTTCGTCGGGATCACAGCGATGGAAATCGCCAAAAGTGACGGCGCCAGCGTGGCGCAGGTCGCCCTGAACGTTGGACGATCCATGATGAAGAACGCCTTGTTTATTGCGATCTTGTTGGGCCTATTGGTCAATATAGCGGATTTAACACTGCCCAAGGCATTGTTGGATGGCACAAACATGGTTGCACAAACCGCCCTACCCGCGGCACTGTTTGGCATGGGCGGTGTGTTGTATCAATATCGCCCCGAGGGTGATTTTGGCGCAATCGCGTGGGTCGTGGGCGTATCCCTATTGGTCCATCCTGCAATTGTTTGGAGCCTTGGACAATTTTGGGATCTTAGCGTTTCCGAACTTCGGTCAGCCGTTTTGACAAGTGCAATGGCCCCAGGCATCAACTGCTATATCTTTGCCAGTATGTACAACCGCGCAAAACGTGTTGCCGCATCAGGTGTATTAATCGCAACTGCATTGTCCGTTCTGACAATATGGTGCTGGCTGCAGGTTCTGCCATAGGCGCCCATTCTGGATTTCGCTTCAGGAAATAAAAATACCCCGCAGATCATCCAATCCGCGGGGTACGATTACAGATAAATTGCTGCGCACCTATGACAGATGTGGGAAATAATCCTCACAAGTGCCTTCGCGGTACACATCCGCCGTACAGCAATGCAAACCACCGCCAAAGGCATAGGCATCGCGCAGGTCAACTTCTACAACTTCCATACCCAAGTTATCCATTTGTTCTGCCTGATAAACTTCGGACTTTTCAACACAAACTGTCTTTGGATCCAGTACCAAAACATTCATGCTAAGCCAAACAGACGAATAACATAGGGCGGGTGGGGCATTGTGCGCGGGTTGTGCGGCGTCAACAATCTCCCATCCGTTGTCTAGGAACATTTTACGCTGCTCCTCTGGTAAACGACGCTGTGGATTGTTCAGGATCAAGCCGGGCCGCAAGGGCGTGAACGTCGCATCAATATGGATTGGATAAGGATCGCCTGGGAAGTTCACGGCATGAACACGATGATCCGGGAAATGGCGTCTGATCCATTCGATACCTTTTAGGTTTGTGGTGAACCCGTGCTGGACAACCAAATCTTTACCAAAACGCAAAACATCTGCGGCATCGAATAAGGGTTCTTCCTCAGTCGTGACAAAAAATTTCTCGGCCGCCCATTGAAGACGTTTTTCCACACCGATTTTATCAGATAGGTAATCTGGGTGATAATCTTCATTTGTCAGGCGCGGCTTTGGCGCGGCCTCGTGACGGAAATTTGGATCCTCTTCCCAATATTTTTGCATCAATGGACGATAGCTTAGATATTCGAACCAGCGACAGCGATAGGACATTGTCGCCTCTAGGATTTCAGAACCCACCGTCAACAAAACATCGCGCGGTGGCATGCACCCAAACTGACTGTCCGTGTGAAAATCAGGAGTTGTAACAGGTAATGAAAAATCCGTGGGCGTTGGACGATCGACACGCACGCCCCGTTTTTGCAGTTGTGCTGCAAAATTGTCCAACAGCTCATTTGCGCGATCAATGGTTTCTTGGGGACGTCGGCCCCACTGTCCGCGCATATCACTATCCTCAGGAACTTTTGCGTCCAGCGCGGGTTCCTCTGGTGGGATATGACAATCATCGGCACGCCCGACGATAACATGTTTCAAAGGATCCCACTCATTCCAACTATTTACGACTGTGCTCATCACATTCTCCCAATTCATCATAAATTTGGCGTAGTGCTAATCCAAAGCCGAAGCGAAAGCCAATCAAAAAAATCAGGGTTAGGCGGGTCAATGGTATCGGTCCCTTTTGTACTTTTTCAGCGGCTACGTTCCATAGCAGCGCTTAGTAAGGTATTGGGCATCAATAAAATAAGTTACTAAGTGACACACGCGCGGCTATTTTGACAAAAAAGGATCAAGTATTTCCTGAATGCGCTGAATGCTTAGATTTGGATATTGTCGTTGAATTTCACGCAATTTTTCATCATGTGATAACGTCGACCATGATCGTCGTGGCCCGTCTGTTAGAAAATCTGTGAACATATCAATGGGGTTTAGCCAATCAAATGGGCCATCTTGATACATTTGATATATGTCACGTTCTATTGGCAAAGATTATCCAAACTTTTTTGGGGCCACCCTCTCGACAAATTGGAAACTGCCCTACTTTTTCCAAAGCGATTACGCGTGTATCGCATCATGCCTGATAATAATATGCCATAAAAGGATGCAAATGTCGAAATATAGCCGTGCGCAGATGATATTGCATTGGGCAGTATTCATTTTAATCGTTGTGCAATTCGTGTTCCACGAAGCGATTGTCGTCGCATTCGAAGCATTGTTAGATGGCAAAGATGCGATACCAAATCCTATGGTCAGCGCGCATTTGGGTATTGGCGGGTTGATCGGTATCTTAACTGCGTTGCGGCTATGGATACGGATGGAAATTGGCACCCCGGATGAAGCAGGCAACAACCCAAAGATATTTGCCCATGTCGCGCAATTTGTTCATTTCAGTTTTTACGCCATCTTAATCCTGCTCCCTATCACAGGTGGCTTCGCATGGTATCAAACATCCCAAAGTGCCGCAGACATGCACACGATACTGCGCGCCATATTATTACTCTTGGTCCTACTGCATGTATTTGCCGTTTTGGTGCATATTTTCGTTTGGCGACAAAACATTTTGAAGCGCATGTGGCCAATCGATTTCAACAGGCACTAATCTTTGGTCAGAAAATTAAACACCATGGCAGGTTGTCAGAATAACTATGATGGTTTTACAAGTCAGCTCTCTTTTCCCCTTCACCTGGTCAAGGGCGATATAACTGACCATTACAACGACACTGATGGCAATGTCGCGTTTTTAGTAAAACACAAAGAAAAATACGCCACCCCTTTGTTTAGCGTAGAATGCTTGTTGCGCCGTCATGGGATGTATCAGCACGTTTTTGTGACTCATACAACGAACGAGGATCCCACCAATCTACCTAAGTATTTAGAGAAAACTATAAGCACACATAAATAAGCACTATCATCAGGAACATCGGTGCTGGCGAAAGGCATAGAGGCAGTTCGGGAATTCAGGTCGGTGATGAAGGCGGATCGCGCGACAAAAGAAGTGATCCCAAATGAAGAAACGAAAGAACCCCGCGCCAGAATTTAAGACAAAAGTTGCATAAGATGCGCGCAGCGCGGATATGGCGCTGTAGGACGTGTGCAAGTGATATGGCAGCATCCAACGCAGATCGGGACGCGAGGCAAACTGGGAATCAGGGATCCGCAAATGGCTGTTGCGCAACACCGCTGGGCATCCGCACTTGAATTGTCGTTGATTGACCCCTGATAAGGCCGTCAAACCCATACCCATCTTACATTGGCTGTAAACCGGTCTAAAAGCCGGAACTAATCCTGTGGTGCGATTGACGATGGCTGCTGTGCGTTCACAGCAATCACTCTTACTTAGGTCAATTGGATTTGACGCCACCAAAAGACGTTGCACTGTCCGATAACTCCTAGATGGTGGGCAATGTAGAAAAGCGTTAGCCAGATTAAATGTCAATATTTCAGCAAAGTGTTACGAACTTTGGCGTGTTAATTTTGCGATATGGTGCCGCGCGTCGCTTTTTAAGAAGGAAAAATACACTGATGGGATCGAAACATCATTTATGATCCGGGAAAAACACGAAACGGCCCAGCAAGCAGATGTGAATTGTGGGATTTAAGTCAAGATCGGAAGAG
>CAXABH010000074.1:0-7700 GCA_963966925.1 uncultured Rhodobacterales bacterium | reverse complement strand
AAAATTGTTAATTCACCAAATTGCACCACGCACTATGATATATTTTAGGTTTTCATGGGGTTTTGGAGGCTTCTCTGCATACGATTGCAACGGTTGATTATTCTCATAAAATATACTTTAGTGTTAAAAATATATATTTAAGTCTAATTTACTGTGATACAATATGAACAAGGTTTGCAGGTTTATGTATCAGCCGCGAAAAATTCACGCACTGGTAGGTGTTATCGATACGAAGATATCGTGAAGAAAGGCAATGATTTCAGTTGACTAGTAGCGACCAAGAAATTTCCGTCCACTTGATATTTGGACGTAACTTGCGCGAATTGTGCAAGAGAACCGGTACGATTGCAGAGGTTGCAGATCATCTGGGCGTGAATCGTGTGCAGATGAATCGCATACTCAATGGTGAAAGTTTCCCCAAACCAGGTTTGATGAAGCGCATATGCGATCACTTTTCCGTGAATGCTCGTATTCTACTAGAGCCATTGGCCGATCTAGAGGCTGAACATCAAAATCAGAACGCTGGCAAAGCGATTAGCATGGCAGAGCCATTTTCGTATGCATTTTTTGGACGTGACTATTCGGTAAACGAATATAATAAGAACCATGAAATCGGGCCAGATGGATTGCATTTGATGATCCGACCATCTTTCTTATGGCGCGACGGTTATTGGATTGGCATGGTACGCTTTTTCAATAAAGACGGTGCACAGTTGATGCGTGGATTTGATCCCATTGCGCGGGGTATGAAACGGTCTGATTTGACACCCATGCGGGTTCGTGAATACCGCGGTCTGATGCTGAATTCATCAGAATCCATATCGTTTTTATACGCAACACGTATCCCAAACACTGTGATTGGCATCGACCATTTTGGGACGCGCACATGGCCAACACATGGTTTTTTGTCGGGACGGTGTTTGGTGATGAGCTCGGCAAATCCAATTGGTAAAACAGTGGTGCCTAGTATCCTGCAACCGTTGGAGCAGGATACTAAGACGATTTTGGATGCTGCGCGGCTTTGCGGATTTAGGAACTTATCCGAAGTGCCGCGCAAATATCACGAGCATCTGAGTTCGGCTGGGATATAATCAGCCGAACACTTTAGTTAACGAACGATCAACAGCGTCTGTGATTTCATCGATGTCATCTGCTGTAGCGATCAACGCTGGGCTAAAACATAACGTATTATTGAAGCCGGGGATGGAACGGTTTGTTGCACCGATTAGCACGCCCTGTGCTGCACAATCACCAACAACTGCCTGAACCAATTTTTCATCAACGGGTGCTTTTGATGCACGATCAGCAACCAACTCGGCACCACAGAAAAGGCCTTTGCCGCGCACCTGACCAATCACGGCGTGTTTTTCAGACAGCGCGTTTAGGTTTTCCACCATGTGTTCGCCCATCTTCAACGTGTTGTCCAACAGCCCTTCTTCTTCGATGATTGCCATGTTTTCAATCGCTGCCGCTGGGCCTGCAGTGCAGCCACCAAAGGTAGAAATATCGCGGAAATAGTTCATTGGATCACTTGAATCATCTTTGAACAAATCAAATACGTCTTCAGTTGTGACCAGACATGCAATTGCGGCATAGCCCGACGCAACGCCCTTGGCCATAGTCACCATGTCAGGTTTTACGCCATAGTTCTGATATCCAAACCATGTACCTGTGCGACCAACGCCGCAAACAACTTCATCGATGTGCAGCAAGATATCATATTTCTTGCAGATTTCTTGAACGCGTTCCCAATATCCCTCAGGTGGCGTAATCACGCCGCCTCCGGCGGTTACGGGTTCTAGGCACAATCCACCCACTGTATCAGGGCCTTCTGCTAGAATCACTTCTTCGATTGCGTCTGCTGCACGACGACCGTATTCTTCGCCACTTAGATCCCACTGCGCGCGATATTCCAGGCAATGCGGAACACGCACAAAGCCAGGCGTATATGGCCCATACTGCGCGTTACGTTCGTCTTGGCCGCCTGCGGATAGTGTCGCAATCGTCGTGCCGTGATAATCGCGTTCGCGGTACAGTACTTTGTGTTTTTTGCCGCCATAGCGTTTGTGGGCAATTTGACGGATCATTTTGAACGCTTTTTCGTTCGCCTCAGACCCTGAGTTGCAGTAATATACTCTGCTCATGCCTGGCATTTTTTCGATCAGCTTTTCCGCAAAAATTGCACCTGGAATCGATCCAGCAGCACCCGCAAAATAGTTCATTTTGATCAGCTGATCTCGAACTGCGTTTGCTATGCGTTCACGTCCATAGCCCACGTTTACTGTCCAAACGCCTCCAGACACGGCATCAATGTGTTCTTTGCCTTTTTGATCCCAGACACGCATCCCTTTGCCTTCGACAATAATGCGGGGTTCTCCAGTTTCTAATGGTTTGTGCTGCAACAGGTGGTGCCACACGTGTGCGCGGTCCGCCTCAATCACATGTGATAAATCGTTTTCACGTATCAAGGTATTCATTGTGTATGCCTCCAGAATCCGCACGTCGCGCGGCAATAAGATTTCATAGTTCTGGTTATAAATTTACCGAAGTTATAGGGCCAGAATTTTCGCACCTATAGGGCCAATTTAAACGATTGATTGCGTCAACTGGGTTGGTTGTGGAATGCTTCGCACACAGATCCAGCGTGCTTATGAATGCGTGACATTAGTAATTCGCGTCAATAACCGAAAAAGGGGATTGATCTTATGCACGCAATCGGGTCGGATCATACCGTAAACGCACATCGATGTAATGTGTGTTATGGCTTCATCAAGACGCGCTAGACGTGTCGCAAACAGGGAGATTGATGATGAAATTTACGAAATCACTACTTAAGACGAGTGCAGCAGTTGCACTAGTTGCAAGCGCACAAGCCGCAATGGCGGGTGGCCACGGTGAAATCACCGTAGGATATTTCTTGGAATGGCCAATGCCATTTGAATACGCCAAGCAAATGGGCACTTATGACGAAGAGATGGGTGTAAAAGTTAACTGGGTAAGCTTTGACACAGGCACAGCGATGAGCGCGGCAATGGCATCTGGCGATGTGCAGATCTCAGTTAGCCAAGGTGTTCCACCGTTCGTTGTTGCGGCATCAGCAGGTCAGGATCTACAAATCCTAGACGTCGCAGTGTCATACTCAGACAACGACAACTGCGTTGTATCCTCAGGCCTAGAAATTGATAAAGACAGCGCTAGTGAATTGGCCGGTAAAAAAGTGGCCGTTCCGCTAGGTACAGCTGCGCACTACGGTTTCCTTAAGCAGATGAGCCACTTTGGCGTTGACGTTGCTGGCCTAGAAGTTGTTGACATGGCGCCAGCAGATGGTGCTGCGGCATTGGCACAAGGTTCCGTTGACATGTCATGCGGTTGGGGTGGTGCACTTCGTCGTATGAAAGAGCATGGTAATGTTCTTTTGACAGGTGCAGAGAAAGAAGAGTTGGGCATCTTGGTGTTTGACGTCACTTCAGCGCCAGCTAACTTTGTTGCAGAAAACAGCGACCTAGTATCTTCGTTCTTGAAAGTCACAGCAGATGCAAACGCAATGTGGAACGCGGGCGGCGATAGCGCAGCAGCGATGGTTCCTGCAATTGCAAAAGATTCTGGTATGTCAGAAGAAGACACAGTGGCGACAATGTCGACATTCGTGTTCCCATCAGTCGAAGATCAGTTGTCAGAGAAATGGCTTGGTGGCGGTGCGCAAGGCTTCATGAAAGGCGTTGCAGACGTGTTCGTGAATGCGGGCAGCATTGACGCAGCGCTAGACAGCTATGCTGGCAATGTAAACACAGGTCCATTGGCTGCTGCAGGCAACTAATCCGACTATAATCTTAGGCCGCGGGTTTCGCTCCGCGGCCTTTCTTATACCTACCCCTTAAATTTTGAGCGTCCCTTATGACCACTGATCACGGATTGAATATAAACAATCTTTCAATGCGCTTTGATTTGCCGAATGGTGGATCAGTACAGGCGTTAAAGAACGTAAACCTACATCTTAAAGGCGGTGAACTGATGTCGGTTCTGGGTCCGTCTGGATGTGGAAAAACCACACTTTTGAACATTATCGCGGGCTTTTTGGCGCCGACTGAAGGTGAAATACAGTTGAACGGTTCGACTGTAACAGGGCCAAGCGCAGAACGCGGCATGGTGTTCCAACAAGGCGCATTATTTGAATGGATGAGCGTGCGTGAAAACGTTGGCTTCGGTTTGAAGATGAAGAGAGCCCCAAAAGCAGAGATACTTGAAACAGTCGACCATCTGCTGGACACTGTCGGTTTGGGGGATTTTAAAGAAAAAGCCGTTTATGAACTTTCAGGTGGCATGCAGCAGCGTGTGGCGTTGGCCCGTTGTTTGGCAAATGACCCCGACGTGATTTTGATGGATGAACCACTCGGAGCTCTTGATGCTTTGACGCGTGAAAAAATGCAGTCATTGGTTTTGAAGCTGTGGAAAGAGACAGGGAAAACCATTGTTCTAATCACGCACTCAGTTGAAGAGGCGCTTTTATTGGGTGAACGCCTGTTGGTTATGGCTCCGCGGCCAGGGCGTATTCATCGTGAATATCGCCTGCCATTTGCGGATTTAGGCGTTGACCAAGATTTGCGTGAAGTGAAAAAACATCCAGAATACGCTGTGAAGCGTGAAGAGATCCTATCCATGATCTGGGATATGGAAGAAGAGATTATGGGTCGCACGGAGGCGCAGTCATGAGCATTTTCGCACAGCTATTGAGTGAACTTTTCAACATTCTTAAAGCGTTTGTTATGATTATGCCCTTTTTGGTTGGTTATGTTGTACTGATCATGCTGACCTTAGGCGTTTGGCGTATCGTAAGACGATTCATGACCCCAAAAAAGGATTTTGGCGCCCTGAAAACAGTTACATTCGGGGATGAAAGTGCCGTTACGTCGAATTCTGCGGCATCGGTCATTTCGATTGTTTTGATCTTTGTTTTGTGGGGATCGTTTACGGGATCCCGTTGGGTGCCCAGCGTCTTGCACATGCCCGGGGCGTTCCAAGGCGATGCTGCCTTTTCGTATACGATTGAGCTTCCTGATGGGTCTACGCAAGATGCAAGTGTGAGTGTGATTGTGTTTGGTGCCGGGGAAAACCCTCCTAAGGCCACAATTGACGAAGGGTCGCAATCCGCGAAGAATGACGCCGTTGTTGTACAAGCCTACCGCAATAAATTGTTGAAATGGGACGCAAATGATGAATTTAGCCGCAAAGACGGTGCGAAAATAATCGCCATCGATGGACAAGCGATTGCGCCGGGGGGAGAAGTATTTGTTCCTAATCTGCGTGTTGCGGTGACCCCTAAAGGAACCTTGAACATAGAGCCTGATAAAGGTGTGCAAATGGAGCCGATTTGGTTACCTGCGCCAGAGGACGTGAAAGACCGTTTGGTAGAAATTGCGACAAAAGGTTTCAAAAACTTTATGCTTGTTGAGCACCTGGGCTACTCGCTGTTCCGAGTTGTTGTTGGATTTTTCTTTGGTGCGCTGGTTGGCATTCCACTGGGATATGCAATGGGTTTGTCGGATTGGTTCCGCGGTTGGTTCGACCCGATCGTTGAATTTATGCGCCCTGTTCCACCGCTTGCGCTCATCCCGCTTGTAATCATTTGGGCTGGGATTGGTGAAGTTGGGAAAATTATCCTACTCTTCTTAGCTGCGCTTTGGATTATGGCGATTGCGGCGCGTGCGGGAGTTTCTGGTGTGCGTATATCGAAGGTACATGCTGCCTATTCATTGGGCGCCAGCAAGGGGCAAATCATGCGCTATGTGATCGTTCCAAATAGCCTGCCCGAAATCTTTACGGGTGCGCGGGTTGCGATGGGGGTCTGTTGGGGTACTGTTGTTGCGGCAGAACTTGTTGCCGCCGAAAAAGGCGCGGGCATGATGATCATGGTTGCATCAAAATTCCAGCAAACTGATGTGGTAATCCTAGGCATCATCCTGATCGGTGCGATTGGTTTTGCAATCGACATGTTGATGCGCTGGGCTGAAAAGATCATGGTGCCGTGGAAAGGCCGCGGGTAGGCATTATTAGATTGTGTGCGCCCTTTGGGGCGCACTCAGGTTTCAAAAAACGCACGCTCACACATGATATGTTTTGCGCGTGCGTTTTATTTTAGCTTGTAAATTTGTTGTTCCGCGGGAAACCACGCGGCGCCATGCGGCCGGCGCTTGCGCGCTTTGCGATCCATTCTGCAAGATCGTTTTCGGTGCGTGTGCGTCCTGCTGGGTCAAGCCAGCTGAGGCCCTCTTCTAAGTTAAAGGTGGTTGCATCAGACAGGCCGCCGTCCTTATACTTTTGTAAGCGCACACCTTTGCCCCGCCCCATTTCTGGCAACTCTTCGATAGAGAAGATCAGAACTTTTCGGTTTTCACCGACAACGGCGATATGATCGCCTTTTACAACGTGGCAAACAGAGGCGACATTATCGCCCTTGACATTAAGCACCTGTTTCCCACTTCGCGTCTGGGCAATCACGTCATCTTGGGGAACAATGAAACCATCCCCCGCGCTGGAGGCCACAAGTAATTTTGTGCCGGCCGCATAGGTGAACATAGTGACAAACGCCACTTCATTCGGAAGATCCACCATCAAGCGTAAAGGTTCACCCATCCCGCGCCCACCTGGTAGATTTGCGCAAGACACAGTGTAAAAACGCCCGTTGCTGCCCAGGACCAGCAAGCGATCGGTTGTTTCCGCATGGAAGATAAACGCAGGGCCATCACCGTCTTTGTATTTTAGCTCTCGGTTTAGGTCGATATGGCCCGTCATGGCACGGATCCATCCCATTTTCGAACATACAATGGTAATGGGTTCGCGTTCGATCATCGCTTCGATTGGAACATCTTCCGCCTCTGCGGCTTCGGCAAACTGGCTGCGGCGTGCGCCGCCGAAATACTCTTTTCCGAACTGTTTTTTGGTTTCTTTCAGTTGTTCAGAAACGCGGGCCCATTGTAAACTGTCATTTGCCAAAAGATCGCTAAGGCCCGCACGTTCCTCCATCAGAGCATCGCGTTCACGCACCAATTCCATTTCTTCTAAACGCCGCAAAGAGCGAAGGCGCATGTTTAAAATGGCTTCGGCTTGCACTTCGGTTAATTCGCCTTCGTGACTTTTGTTTGGGCCCACATAATCGGCTTCTGATGTGGCGCGTATATGATCAACTTGCCAATCCTCTGCCATTAGGGCCACTTTGGGGTCATCATCATAGCGGATGATGTCAATGACGCGATCCAGATTTAGGAAAGCGATGATCAACCCCTCTAATACCTCTAGGCGGTGATCAATTTTTTCTACGCGGAATGTGGTGCGACGGACCAAAACCTGACGTCTGTGGTCCAGAAAGGCGCGCAGTACTTCTTTCAGGCTGCAAACCTTGGGTGTGACGCCATCAATCAGGACGTTCATATTCAGTGAAAAACGGATCTCAAGATCAGAGTTTTTGAACATCGTGTTCATCAAAACATCTGGGTCAACATTTTTCGATTTTGGTTCCAAGATCAGGCGGATGTCGTCCGCGCTTTCGTCACGTATATCGCCTAAGATCGGAATTTTTTTCGAATTTATCAGTTCCGCTATTTTTTCAATGAGTTTTGACTTTTGGACCTGATACGGAATTTCCGTCACAACGATTTGCCATTGACCACGGCCTAAATCTTCGACTTGCCACTTTGCGCGTAACC
>CAXABH010000073.1:0-7826 GCA_963966925.1 uncultured Rhodobacterales bacterium | reverse complement strand
TGCATTAATAACCAAAGCAGAGTGCGCCCCTGCCCCGCTGTCGTTATTCACCATAGTGTAGAGAGAGATACGCGGGGAGCCATCATGCACATAGGCCACGTCCCGCACCATTTTATCAGATGCGTAATGTGAGGTTTCTTTTATGCACCCAGTCAGCGCCAGTCCAGCAACCAGCGCAATCGCCACAAAACGCATCCCTAAACGTCTATTAGCTGTTTACCAATGCCATAAAGACAAGGATACTGATGCTAAGAACGCAGACCTTTACCGTCCAGCTGATAAAGCCGTTGAATGTTTCTTCTTGGACTTTTGTGTCCATTGAACCGTGTTGATGTTCAGCCATTTTCTAGACCCTCTTACATGCTTTTATGTGCTATTTAGCTGATTCAGTTTCCAGTGTCACGTGCTTTGGGTGCAGTGATTTGTCCCACCCTAAATCGCGCAATATAAATAGGCCCCGTTTTCATTTAAAACACGCTTCGCGCGTCCTGCCAAATAAAGATGGTTCAGGTGCGCGACAGATTCGACCAGCGCCAATCCATATTCTCCCTCGCCAATTTTCCGTTTAAAAAGCGCTGGAAAGCAATCAGTCGCACATTTGGGGGTTTCGATATATTCAACCAGACGATCCAGCGCGTGATGATGATTATCAATCAGATGTTGCATGCGATGGGGCAAACCCAAAAATGGTAATTTATGCCCAGATAGCACGACGTGCGTTTGTTTCGCATGTTGGCTTAATCTTTCACAGGCTTCTAACCATTCACCGACAGGGTCCGCCTCTGGTTCTGTCGCATACACCCCTAAATTCGGGCTGATGGCTGATATGATCTGATCGCCGGAAATGACGATATCATCATCCCGACACCAAAATGTAGCATGTTCTGGCGCATGCCCGTTGCCGATACGAATATCCCAGGTGCGTTTACCCATGGTGATTTCGTCGCCTTCTTTGATGCGGTGAAACCCCAATGGAATCGGATGCACCGTATCGGCAAAATTAAACGGTTTTCCCTTGGCCCGTTTATCCAATTCCACTGGATCCATTCCCGACTTGCGCCAAAAATCTAGCGTTTCAAATGTTGGCAATTCCTGCACATCAAGTGTCAGCATACGCGCCATTAGCCAAGCCGTGCGCGTAGCCCAGATTTCTGCGCCGAATTCTGACTTAAACCAACCTGCCAACCCCACGTGATCTGGATGATGATGGGTTAGAACAACGCGTGTGATCGGACGCCCACCCAATTCACGTGCCATCAAGTCACGCCACAATCCGCGCGTTTTGTTTGACCCCATGCCCGTATCAATGATTGTCCAACCATCCCCATCATCCAAGGCGTAAATATTCACATGATCCAACGCCATTGGCAGCGGCAAGCGAATCCATAAAATACCCGTTGCAATTTCAATGGCGCGCCCGAATTCAGGCGGTTCGGGCCATGGGTATTCTAGGGGTTGGGTGCCATCCATGATCAACCTGCCAATAGTTCTTCGGGTGAAAACGCATAAATATCCTCGGCGCCCTGACGTGCAGCGCCCAGCAATCCGATATGTTCAGGTAGCAAACGACCAATGTAAAAACGTGCCAATTTTGTGCGCGCTCCCTCGCCGCCTTCAGCAAGGCTGGCGCGCAGATGGAAATAGGCACCCAAAACACGCGCCCATGCACGCAAGTATGAATGCGCACCTGCAAATCGGTTGTTTAGATCTGATTGCTTTAACATCCAATCGGTTGCTTCGCGCAAACTTTCCAACGATTGCCAAACAGGTTCAGCGATATCAGACAATTGATCGCGTGCCGCTTCGATGGTGGCCTGCATTTCATCCAACAGGGCATAGGCGGCATCGCCGCCATCCATCAATTTCCGCGCAACCAAATCCATCGCCTGAATCCCGTTGGTACCTTCATAGATCGCGGTGACGCGCACATCGCGGGCGTATTGTGCAGCACCCGTTTCTTCGACATAGCCCATGCCGCCGTGCACCTGAACACCGATATGGGCCACTTCATTTCCGATATCCGTTCCAAATGCCTTGGTAATGGGCGTCAAAAATGCAGCACGTGCGGACCATTCGGCAGATCCAGTTGCCTGCCCCAAATCAATCGCCACTGCGTTGGCCAATGCAATTGATCGTGCGGCGAAGATTTCAGCCTTCATTGTGACCAGCATTCGACGCACATCTGCGTGATCTAATATGGTGCCGGTGCCGTCGGGAATTGCACTGCGCCCTTGTTTACGGCCCTCTGCATAGGCATAGGCGTGCTGAAACGCACCTTCTGCCGCACCAATCCCCTGACCGCCAACACCCAAACGTGCGTTATTCATCATGGTGAACATTGCGCGCATTCCGTCATGCGGTTCACCGATCAGCCAACCGGTAGCGCCGTCATATTGCATGACAGCGGTGGGCGAGCCATGAAGACCCATCTTATGTTCTAAGCTAACAACTTTTAAACTGTTGGCGATGCCTGGTGTACCATCTGCATCCGGAATCCGTTTAGGCACAAGAAACAGGGAAATACCTTTGGTGCCTTTTGAACCGTCAGGCAGACGCGCAAGGACCAGATGACATACGTTTTCCGTAAAATCATTATCGCCCCACGAAATGTAAATCTTTTGTCCCGTAATGGCATAGGTTCCATCACCATTATCGACCGCTTTTGAATTCAGTGCACCGACATCCGATCCTGCCTGTGGTTCGGTCAAGTTCATTGTCCCAGTCCACTCGCCCGATATCAATTTCGGAAGGTATAGCGCCTTAATTTTTTCATCAGCATGTGCCTCAAGCGCTTCGATCTGACCTTGTGTCATTAGCGGCGCTAATTGAAGTGACAAGCATGCCGCAGACATCATTTCGTTCACTGCCGTTGTTACGGTCATTGGGAGACCCATACCACCATATTCAGGATCTGCAGAAGTTGAAATCCAACCGCCTGCTGAGATAGCAGAATACGCCTCGGCATATCCAGGAGAGGTTCGTACAATGCCGTTTTCCAGAACCGCAGGATGCAAATCCCCATTGCGTTGAACAGGTGCCATCACCTCGTTACACATTTTTCCGGCTTCATTCAGGATCGCATCAACGACATCCAAACTAGCGTCTTGAAACTTTTCAGTAGAAGTAACTTTTTCATAATCAACTATGTGGCGAAGCATAAATTCATATTCAACAATGGGTGCACGAAACGGCATTTGATAGACCTCTTCATATTCTATGGGCTGGTCATATGGATAAGATGCCGTTAATAGATCGAGCAACCTAAACGCAGCGTCATCAGTATGAAAACCCAACAGTTTGGATCATCAGTGCACGACATCCAACAGGCCGCACGCATTTTGGCGGACGGGGGACTTGTGGCGATGCCCACTGAAACTGTTTACGGACTAGCTGCGGATGCACTGAATGACCAAGCCGTTGCAAAAATTTATGATGCAAAAGGGCGGCCCAGCTTTAATCCCCTGATTAGTCATATGGCGTCGGCAGAAATGGCGTTTAACTATGTCGAATGGTCAGAGGCGGCAGAAAAATTATCCATAGCACTCTGGCCGGGTCCCATGACACTGATACTCCCCGCAAAACAAGGGTGTTCAATTTCAAAATTGGCACGCGCGGGCTTGGACTCGGTTGCTATTCGTGTGCCAGCGCATCCTGTTGCACAGGCGCTTTTATCAAAATTAGGACGCCCTGTTGCGGCACCTTCGGCAAACCCATCTGGTCGGATTAGCCCGACAACCAAGGATCATGTGATTGCTGGCTTAGATGGGCGCATTGATGCCGTCATCGATGGAGGTCCCTGTGAAATGGGTATCGAATCCACAATCATCAGCCTGCTGGATGATCCGGTAATCTTGCGCCCAGGCAACATCACGACAAATGAAGTGCAATCAATCCTTGGCCACGATATCACAATGTTAAATGACACAGGTACAATAACAGCGCCCGG
This sequence comes from uncultured Rhodobacterales bacterium, assembly GCA_963966925.1. GTDB lineage: Bacteria > Pseudomonadota > Alphaproteobacteria > Rhodobacterales > Rhodobacteraceae > HIMB11. The sequence continues at coordinate 3,880 of CAXABH010000073.1, read as the reverse complement.
ACAACTGACTTCCCATTATGCCCCGAATGCGTCTTTGCGCCTAAACGCAAACACCTTCATGCAAGATGAAAAATCATTAGGTTTTGGTGAAATAAGGGGTGATTTAAACCTATCATTGACTGCTAATTTGCGTGAAGCGACGGCAAACCTGTTTTCAATGTTACATGAACTGGATGCGCGAGAGGGATCAAAAATCGCGGTGGCACCAATTCCAAATCATGGACTGGGGGTCGCAATCAATGATCGCCTGACACGTGCCGCGGCGCCCAAAAACTAAGCATGCCCTGCAGAGGGCATCAGTAATCGCGGATCAACACCGGCCTGAATTAGGGCCATTTCCCATTTCACATCATGATCTTCCCCAAAAATAAGATCATGATCACATGCGCCGGTGAGCCACGCATTTTGCTTTAATTCTTGCTCCAACTGCCCAGCAGCCCACCCTGCGTATCCCATGGCCAAAAACGCCGATTTTGGGCCAACACCTTGGGCCATGGCCTCGATCACGGCGCGTGTTCCTGTAAGGCTGTAGGCACTGGTGGAAAGTTCATTAGATTTGGAAGTGTGAAATTCAGGAGAATGCAAAACCAACCCTTTTTCAGTGTCCACAGGCCCACCATAAAGAACGGGAACGTCTCGTTCTAGGGGGCAGTCGATGTCCAAAAAATCACAAACTTCGGCGAAATCAGTTTCTACTATGGGCTTATTAACAATCAGCCCCATAGCCCCATCATCACTATGATCACATAGGAATATCAGCGACTTATCAAAACGCGGATCCGCCATCCCAGGCATCGCAATCAAAAATTGCCCTGACAATGATCGACTATTTACGGAACTGGGACCGGTTGTCATTTTCACATACTCCTCATCTCTAGCCTATCGCTAGATTGTGACTTGGCAAGTGAGTATTTTTTTCGCACAAAGAAACATGTTTAAACGTTTATTGCCATTTCTGCTGTTCAGCACTTTTATGATCCCCCCTGTGTTGGCCGATGGGCTGAAGTCTGTGTCAATTCTACATGGGTGGAGCGAACGTGACGGAATGCGCGTTGCTGGTTTGAAGTTAGAACTGGCGGATGGATGGAAAACATATTGGCGCACCCCAGGTGCATCGGGTTATCCACCCCAATTTGATTTTTCAATAAGTGAAAATGTCAAAGAAATCACAATTAAATGGCCCGCCCCAAATATTTTTGGCACGGACGAATATGCCACCATTGGATACGAAAAATCTGTCGTGCTCCCTTTGCTTATTTCACCCAAAGAGGCAAATACAGACATCAAAATTTCGCTTTCCGCAGACATCGGCGTGTGTAAAGATGTGTGCATCCCAATGTCGTTCACAGTGACCGATAATATTCCTGCTGATGCAAAAACACGTCCCTCAGCACTTATGGCGGCGTTGGCAAATGGCCCATGGAGTACTGACGACATGGGGATACGGGAAGTTACCTGCGATTTATCCACTGATCCAAACGGTTTTGTGGTCGATATTTCGGCACCTGTGTGAAATTTGAATCCAAATACCAGAATAATTGTGGAATATCCGGCCGCAGATGCTTGGGTTAATAATGGACTAACCGCGCGGAAAAACAAAGCATTTCAGATGCAAGCCGAAGTTTTTGTTGAATCAACAATCGCGCTGGCGCGCGACCGTTTCATAATCAATCTACTAAGCGATGGCATTTGGGCACAGCAGAAGGGATGCCATTAAGCATCTCTCCTATGCCGTCGTGCATGCGTCAGATGTGACGCGACAAACAAAAGGGCAATGATACTTAGCGACCCAAGGATAAATGTTGCAAACGCCATTCCAATAGAGGGATCCACATTCAAAACTGCACCGACAAAGCCCATAAAATCACCTGTTACAATGTATGTCCCCATAGTCGCAGCAAACCACGCGATGATCGCCCCCAAGGCCGCACTAAACGCCATGCGTACTCCGGAATTGCGTGACGATAACGCTCGCATCATCGACACGCGATAGCGCATCACATCCTGCTGAATAGCGATCAACGATGGCACCACAATCAACACCAACACCATTCCAAACCCCAGACCGTAAACCAGCGTTACAACCGTGGGCTTTAGAAACTGTGCCTGAGTTGAGCGTTCGTATAGTAACGGCGCAAGGCCCAGCACAGTCGTAAGCGTGGTCAGCAAAACCGGTCTAAACCGATCCACTGTCGCATCGATCAGCGACGGGATAATCCCACGATCTTTGGCATATTCATCAATCGTTGTTATCAAAACAATTGAATCATTAATAATGATACCCGTCATCCCCAATAGGCCGATCACCGTGAACATCGACATGGGGATACCCCAGATATAATGCCCCCAAATCGTCCCAATAAGGCCAAACGGTATTATGGCCATCACGATAATGGGCCGCGTCCAGCTGGCAAAAATCCAAGTCAGGACCAGATAAATTCCTGCCAAACATAATATCAGACCAGTTCGCGCATCGGTGCGGAATTGGTCCTCTTGCTCGGCCAAACCAGCCAGGCGCCATTCGACCTGACGTTGTGATGCGATTTCAGGCAAAATTTCATTTTCCAATGCCTCAATCACTTCGTTCGCGGCGACTGGATCATCCTCGGAAATGTCGCCTGTCACGGAAATCAAACGTATTCCGTTTTCGCGCCGGACAGTTGAAAATCCACTTTTCAATTCAACACTGACAATATCAGCCAAAGGAACATATTCGCCCTGTGGGGACCGTAATTGCATGCGTTCAAGGAAATCTGCTGATAATTCGTCTTCGGGTAATTCAACACGCAATTCTGCGCTGCGTGTGCCTAAGGGGTAAGTTGCCGCTTCGATCCCGTTTAATCGCCCACGCAAAACAGACCCCAACCCATCAATGGTAAAGCCCAAAACTTGACCCTGTGGTGTCAATTCAAGGATCATTTCCTCTTTGTCGTAGGACAAATCATCCTCGACAGCGGATACAATAGGGAACCGTGCAACGGCCGTTTTCAAATCCTCGGCTGCAGATTTCAGGGTTTCGGCGTCTTTGCCATAGAATTGCACATCCAGTGAATCGCCCCCAGGACCACCGCGCCAACTGCGGAATGAAAATGCCTCTAACAGGGGGTGGCGTTTCAGTTGATCCTGTAAATCAGCGACAAAAGCATAGCTGGAATAGGGGCGCAAATCTGCGTCAATCAATTCGATATTGATCCCCCCCAACAGATCCGTTGATTTATTTTCAACACCTGATAATCCACGACCCGTGTTTCCACCAACCTGTGTCAAAACATAATCTATTGGGCTTTTCCCATGTTCCTTTTCATAGGATGCGGCAACTTCATCAACGCTTTCTTGCAACAATTTCATCATTGCCATGGTGTCTTCACGGCTGGTAGAGTACATAAGCATATTTCTTCCAGTAGAACGATTTAGAAGAACAGACATATAAATCTCGCTGGTCTCACTCTCGCCAGGGTAATAAACATCTTCTGCAATAAGTATTTGGTGTACCAATTTACCTTCGGCAGATGTTTGAGGAGTTACCAAATGCATTCCTAAAGGCAGCGTTTTGGGCCAATGTTTGCGTCAGAGATCAGAAAGCGCCGGATTGCTGGCTTGAAGTCCAGCCGTTGGCAGTGGCACTTGGATGAGGTTTTCGTGAAGGTCAACGGAGAGCGCCACTATCTTTGGCGGGCCGTTGATCACGAGGGTGAGGTCTTGGAAAGTTATGTTACCAAGATTCGTGATAAGAAAGCAGCCTTGAAATTTCTAAGAAAAGCAATGCGCAAGCATGGCCGTCCAGAGGTCGTCGTTACGGACAGGCTCAGATCGTATGGCGCGGCGCTTAAAGAAATCGGTGCAACGGCGCGCCAGGAGACCGGGCGCTGGCTCAACAATC
>CAXABH010000072.1:0-7899 GCA_963966925.1 uncultured Rhodobacterales bacterium | reverse complement strand
ACCGCCTGCCAGACGTCGCAAAAACCCCAACGGTTGAAGACGCGCTTAACTGGGCAAAATATACGGATTTGGAACAAATTTTGATCCCAACACCGCCAGTTGGCCCGATGCGCTCCAATTTGGATAAGATCACGGCGCAATTATCATCAGCAGGCATTCAAATATGCGAGATCCGCGCGCCCTATGACACGCTATGCTGGCCGAAAGCGACGCACGGTTTTTTCCGTTTCAAAGAAAACATTCCAAAGTTCATCGAAACGCTGCGCCTAAAATGAAAAAGGGCACTAAAAAGCGCCCTTTTTGCATGATGTGTGTATCCATTACTCAGAAAACGATTTCAGATATTCAATCGTTGCGGCGATGTCTTTTTCCTTCTTAAATCCAGAGAAAGACATCTTTGTACCCTTAATATAGGCCTTTGGTTTTGCAAGGAACGCCGCCAACGTTTCGTCGTTCCAAACAACACCCTCGGCACCCATTTTGGCCATATTTTTCGAGTATTTAAAGTCATCTAAACCACCAATCGCACGACCAACAACACCGTTTAGTTGTGGACCTGATTTGTTTTTGGCACCTTCACCCACTTGGTGGCAGGCTTTACATTTCTTAAATGACTTTTCGCCTGCTTTGACCAATGCTGCGTCCAATACAGATGCGGCGGCTGGTGTTGCTTCCTCTACGACTTCCTCAACAACGGCAACCTGAACTGTTTCAACAACTGCAGCTGGTGCTGCTGCTTGATCTGCGCCCTCTTCTTCTGGGGTAACATCCAAAACAGCCGCGCGCATTGTAATTTCAACATTGTCTTTACAATCAGACATACAAGCATTTTCTGTTGTGAAAATTGTGTATTCCGTTTCGGCACGGTCATCCATGATAAAGCCATTTGCATTTGGCATTTCAACATCAAAGAATGTTTCGCGGCTTAGTTCGAATTCTTCGTCAACAAGATCGTTTGAATACAGGATATACGCAACAATCGCATATGTTTCGTCATCCGTTAAGCTGCCTGCATTTCCGAAGGGCATTGAACGGCGCACATAGTCGAACGCAGTCGATAGGTGCGGCCAATAAGAGCCAACTGTTTTCAGCGGATCTTCATGATCCAATGTGTCCATACCGCCTGCTAGTTTTGGCCAGTTATCGACACCCTCGGCGAAATCACCGTGGCAGATCGCACAATGTTCAGCGAACAGTTCTTCACCGTCATAGGCATTGCCAGATCCGTCTGGCAAACCTGTGCCATCAGGGCTGACATCCCAATCCCATGCAGCAACTTCCACATCCAATGCTGGGCGGCCAAGGTTGAATTTACCTTCGCGCATCCCTGATCCAGCCGCCTGCGCCGACGCAATCAACGCAAAATCAGGATCAACGTCGAACGACACGACTGTTGGGTTCTCTGGCATCGGGGCCACGTTGCGGTCTGCATAATTGTATGCAACCACCATTACTGTTGCGACGCTAAAGGCCGCTCCTGCGAATAAATTAAGAGATTTCGACATTTTCTGCCTCGCCGTTTGGTTTGACCCACCAAGTTTGGATACAGTTGTTATGATAGATAGAGTTCAGACCACGCACTTCGCGCAGCTGATCCTTTGTTGGCTGCACATAGCCAGTGTCATCATGCGCACGTGACTGAAGGAACATTTCCTGCCCGTCCCATTCGATATCCAAATAGAAACGCGTAAGTGCCATTTTTTCACCTGGCTTGGCCAAACGGGCCTCTTGCCAGTTTTTGCCACCATCGATGGACACGTCCACACGTGTGATCGCGCCGCGACCTGTCCATGCAAGCCCAGTGATAACCAAGGGACCTTTGCCATGACGGATTGGGGATTGGGGACTGGGGGATGTCACAACAGATTTCGCATCCATCGCCCAAGTGTAGCGCCGTGATGTTCCATCTTCTAACGTGTCTGTATATTTTGATGTCTCTTCGCGGCTGTCGACTGGGGCTTCGGTCACCTCAATACGGCGCAACCATTTGACCCACATGTTGCCTTCCCAACCTGGAACAACCAAACGTACAGGATAACCGTGCTCTTTACGCAGTGCCTCGCCGTTTGCTTTGAACGCAACCAAAACATCATCCAACGCTTTGTCCATCGGGATTGAACGTCCGTTAGAAGAGGCATCTGCACCCTCAACGAATACCCATTTGCCCTCGGTTTTAACGCCAGCTTCGTTCAACAATGTGCGCAGCGGGATGCCCGTATATTCCATGTTGTGGATCATACCATGCGTAAACTGAACACCGTTCAATTGCGCACCCGCCCATTCCATACCTGTGTTCGCGGCACATTCACAGAAATACACATGATTTTCACGTGGGAAACGTTCCAAATCTTCGTAGGTAAATACCAGCGGCTGATCGACAAGTCCGTTGATCATCAAACGGTAATCTTGTTTTGCCAATTCGATCGCACCAGAATGGTGACGTTCAAACGCACAACCCTGTGGTGTAATCGTTCCATCCAGCGCGTGAATGGGTGTGAAGTTGATCGAACTGATCGTATCCGCCGTCAACCATGCAACATTCCGGCGTACCACGTCGCCTTCGAAACGGATTGGCATGCCGTAAGGTGTGGCATCAACACCATCACCTGTAGCCTGCGCCCATTCCTGAATATCGGTAATTAGGGGATCACCACCTGTCGCTGACGCTGCTGAGGCGGCAACGGTCCCTGCACCCGCAGCAGCGGCACCTGCCAAAAACTGGCGGCGTGATGCCTTTTTATCTGTGAAGCCGACTGTCATTTGTCTACTTGCTCCTCTACTATAATTAAATCACGGCGCACTTATGCGCCGACAACCTTGACGCTATTGTTTGGGGCAACAGAAACTGTGCCCTGTTTGCGGATGTAATTTTCAACAACATCCCAGATTTGCGGACCTTCTGTACCTTCATTCACAGATGCCCATCCCGCGACAACATAGTTTTTCGCAGGATCAATTCGTTCCCCTGTCTTCAGCAGGGTAAGTTCAGAAATGCGGCTGCCCTGTGGCTGGTTGATATCGATGCGATACCCCATGCCCCCAATGCGCACCATATCACCGCCCTGTTGATAATAAGGATCAACATTGAACAAGTTATCTGCCACGTCCTCTAGGATGACGTGGATGAATTCACCTGTCATTTCAGTGCGGTACGCCTTGCCATATGTCATAGAAGTTACGTTCCAGATATCTTCGCGTGTAATATCCTGACCAGGTAAAATAGATGGCCCCCAACGCACGCCTGGCGACATGGAAATATCTGCCTCGCGTTCTTCGATCAGAGCCTGACAGATCAGATCATCCCATGATCCGTTAAAGTTTCCACGACGATAAAGTAGGCTTTCAGATTGGCCAATCACTTCTGTCAATTCATTGATATAGGGTGCGCGTTGTTCATCGATCAATGCAGCAACTTGGGCATCGGGTGTGATGACATCCGAGAAGATTGGGATCAGTTTATGTTTGAACCCCATCATGCGCCCATCGCGTACATCCAAATCAACGCGGCTGACAAATTTGCCATTTGACCCAGAGGCCACAATAATCGTTTCGTTCACCAAAACTGGTTCTGGCAATGCATCATGCGTGTGGCCCGACAAAATCACGTCAATTCCCGAAACACGGGCGGCCATTTTTTTGTCTACGTCAAATCCATTGTGGGACAGAACAACAACAACCTCTGCGCCCATATCACGGACTTCGTCGACCATTTCTTGCATCCGCTCATCACGGATACCAAAGCTATATTCAGGGAACATCCAACCCGGGTTTGCAATTGGCATGTAAGGGAACGCCTGACCGATAACCGCAATTTTGGTACCGCCGCGTTCAAACATTTTGTATGGCGGGAACAGTTCAGTTGGTTCATCCCACTCAGCATCAAAAATATTTTGTCCAAGCGCCGCAAGAGGGAGGTTTTCAACAATCTCTTGAATACGTTCTGATCCCAATGTGAATTCCCAGTGGAACGTCATTGCATCTGGGTTCAAGGCATTCATCACGTTGACCATATCCTGACCAGCTGTTTGATAACAGGTGTAAGACCCATGCCAAGTGTCACCACCATCTAGCAGCAGTGCATCAGGCCGATCCGCACGGATAGAATTGATCACAGTCGCAACACGATCTAGTCCGCCAACACGGCCGTATGTACCTGCAAGCGCAGAAAAATCGTTATATGTCAGCGCATAATGAGAGGGAGACCCATCAGCAATGCCATAAGCACGACGGAAATCTGCACCCGTGATGTGTGGCATCTGTCCGCGCGCGCCACCAACACCAAGGTTGATTTCAGGTTCGCGGAAATAGATTGGCTTCATTTGCGCATGAATGTCAGTCACATGGATAAGTGTCACGTTGCCGAACGTGTCAAAATTCAACAGATCATCCTGCGTCAATTGCTGTTGCGCAGCCAATCGGCCCCAATTCCCAAATCCTGACGTCCCATAAAGAGCAGATGCAGCCATGCTAACTTGAAGAAAATCGCGACGAGAGATCATTTTGTTTTCCCTAACTGATGCGACATATGCGCATATTTGAATGGATTAAAGTGAAGAAAGCCCCGTGGCCAAAAACCACGGGGCAATAAAATTAGTTACGTACTGACGGTGTTTCGACTGATAGACTGTTTGCACGTGATGCAACATAAAGCTCTAATGCTTTGAACTCATCACTGCCCTCTTTATAAGGTGTTGCACGAATATTTTTCATGCAGCCCTTAAAGCGACCGTGGATTGTGTTCAGTTTCGCATTTTTCAAACGATATGTAGGAAAGCCATTGATTTGACCCTGTGACAAGTGATCCGCACGGATCATATTGCCATAGTTGTCTTCGTGGCAGTTGGCACATGACATATCCAATTGACCAACACGTGTGTAGTAAATTTCTTTACCCTGCTCCCAGAAAGGAGCCGCGGCGCCATCGATTGCAACGTCCATCGCCATGCCACGTGATTGCAAACCAATCAAACCCAACATTGCTGACATTTGACCGCCTGACCATTTCCATGCCTCGGCACCCATACGCTCGGTTCGGCAGCCATTTACAAGCTCAGGAATCGTTTCCAGTTCGCCTGCGTCGTTTACACGAGGCATCTTTGCACGAAGACCGGCAAAGGCTTCTGGTGACTCATGGCATGATGCGCAGGCTTTGCCTTCGCTGCCATCGGCTGTTTCGAACAGATCTTCTGCCTGTTCGATGAACACAAATGACGGATTATCAAAGTCGTCCAACTGCAGCGCCTGAGTTTCATCAGAACGGAATACCCAGCCAGAGAACACTTCATCAATGTTTTCGGCGTGTGCTGGTGCTGCTGCGTTCGTTACAAAAACTTCACCGTCAACTGACAATGTTGCATCCTCACCAGCGAACACTGAGCCCGCCGCAAGTGTAAGACCAGTAGCAACCGCAAAAATCGAAGTTAGTTTCATTTTCTTTCCTCCCTAAGACGCGCTCTCACAGTAACCTGCGAGAGTGCTGACTATTTATGCGACTTTGACAGCCTTTTTTGTTTCGTAAACAGAGCCGTCATCATCATACCAAGTGAAGTGGAATTCACCGGCTTCTGGAACGACCGCTTCGAACTGGAAATACGGGTTTGTTGAAATCGCGGGCTCCAATGTCACATCGATGATCGATGTTCCGTTGAACGCACATGTAAAGCGATTGATGATAGAACGTGGAATACGGTTCCCATCTGAGTCTTTACGCTGACCTGATTCCATTTTGTGACTGATGAGCGTTTTGATTGTGATCGCTTCGCCGGCATCTGCCTTCTTAGGAACTTTTACGCGGGGTTTTACACCTTTTGCCATTTTATACTCTCCTAAACCTTAGCCGCCGCAGCCGCCGATTGTCACTTTTACGGTTTGTGACGCTGCTGCGAATGAACCGTCTGCCATTTCTGCAATAGCGATTACATCTTGTGTTCCCGCAAGGCGGATACGTGTTGATGCACTCTGTTCTGCTGAGCCAGCGCCGAAGTTAAACTTTGCAACACCTGGTGTTGGGTTACCACCGGCTAGCAATGTGATTGCCACCGCACCTGGTGCGCTGACTGCTACTGGAACTGTATTCCCGTTTTCAGCGATTTCTGGTGCTGTTAGATCGATGCCATCAGATGACGCAGCTGCACCACCTGTTACGCCTGCGATCAGATCAGCAGTCGAGGCCATTAGTTTTGCAGGCAATGCAGCAACAGCCAGTGCTGCGCCACCGATTGCCAATGATTCACGTCTTGTGAAAGTCATTATCGTCTCCTACTTACGAGCCAAGGCTCGCCTTACTCTTTTAATGTCGAGATGTATGCAAGAAGGTCTTCAATTTCTTGCGCTGACAAGATTGCTTTGCCGTCGAACTTCTTTAGTGTGCGGTTAAACCCTGCATCGCGATAGAACGCTGGCATGATTGTTCCGTCGAACATTTTTTTCGCGTTCACCACGATACCACGAAGTTCCGCAGTCTCCCAACGATCTGCGACACCGTTCAACTCCGGGCCAACTTCGCCGTGGAATGATTGTTCGCTCATATCGTCGTTTACGTGACACGCAAGGCAGTTGCCCTTCTTGCGGTTCATGAACACTTTACGTCCGTTTGCGGCATCACCCGCAACACCTGTCAATGAGGCAGCGACGGCGCCATACTCATCAAATTGTACATCAGCTGGTGCAACAGTTTCTGCTGTAGCAAATGAGGCAAGTGCCGCGCCTGCTACGAATGTTATCGTTGTTAGCTTCATAGTTCCTCCCATGGCTACCAGTTTGTCGGCTACGATAGCTGCTGTATACCGTAGGCTACGAACGGGTGTTTACGCAACAACAAATTCACAATTGTGAATAAATTATTGCTTCATTCCTATTTTGCCGCGCGGCGTTCCTCGATTTTGCGCGCATGATAACGCTGAAAATCTTCATCTGAATCAATTGCATAACGCTTTTCATTGACCCATGTGAACATATCCAACGTTGTGCCACGTCCAAAAGCACCAGGCATCATAGCAACCGCAGATTGGATTGCCGTTTCATCACCATTTACCTCTTCTGGTAGAAAAATCACACTTGGCGTGAACAGAATCCCCCATTTGCGGGCAATCTTTTTTTCGCTAAGTGTTTCGCCATCAAAATCGACAACTTCTAGGTCACCATGCAAGTTCAATTGAATGACAAAAAAGTTTTCATAAATATACTGTGACAACTCGGGATCTGGATATACGTTTTCGTGCATTTTGGAGCAATAGATGCACCCACGTTGTTCAAAAAAGATAGCAAGGCGTTTGCCTTCGGCATTCGCTTCGTCCAAATCTTCTTGTAAGTCCTTGAATGTATCACGGATCCAAGGTTGGATGTGCAGCCCATCATCGCCAACAGTGGCCGCGGCGGCAACGTTGCCGAAAAAAACTGCTGTCAGAAGTGCAAATAAAATGCGCATGTGCTTATCCTCGCTATATGTTTAAAAAGACTGGAAATGTTTCAATCATCCAGTTTGCAATTCCATTGATTGAGTTTGTAATAAGCAAAATTGCAAACCCCACCATCAACAAACCCATTAATTTTTCAACGGCCCCCAAATACCTACGGAATTTCCCCGCAAATCTGAGAAAGGGTTTGATAAAAAGCGCGGCCACAATGAACGGCAACGTCAAACCCAAACCGAATACAAATAACAGGCCAATACCCTGATAGGCCGTATCTTCAAATGACGCGGTCATAACCACGGCGGTTAAAACACCCCCCACACAGGGCGTCCAGCCCGCCGCAAATGCCAGCCCAACCACATAAGACCCCATTACAGACATGTTATTGGTATCCCCTGTCTGCATCTGGAATTGACGGTTCAAAAACCCGATGCGGATCACGCCAAGGAAATGCAAACCAATCAACAATATGATGGCCGCCGCAACA
>CAXABH010000071.1:0-7985 GCA_963966925.1 uncultured Rhodobacterales bacterium | reverse complement strand
GGTTCGTCGATGCGCTGTTCTGCGACCAATCTAAGGGGGGCAGATTTGCGCATGTCTGATGGGTCTGGACGCCGCGGGCGAACGGCCTTGGCCAGATCGTCACGATAGGCCTCTGTGCTGTCCTTATCATCTTTGCCCAATGATTTATCAGCGATGGTTGCCGCAACGGCGGCACGCAGGTGGGCCAGTGCATTTCTGCGACGATTACTTTCTGGTTTCGCCATTTGCTGATCCGTTTCCGCCATCAGGCGCGACACATCGGCGGTGTCCACAGGCTCGGACGTTTCGCGACGGGTTTTTGCAACGGGACGTGTTGGACGGCGCACTGCGACGGGCTGTTGATCAACGGGTTCCGTATCCTCTTTGTCCATGATGTTCTCAGGTTGGCTGGATACAGATTCTGCCTGCTCAGAGAGAGGAGCAGGCGAAACGTTGATCACATGAACCTTTGGCTTTCGAAGTGGCGTGCGTTCCTCTTCGACGGGTTGTTCCAAACGTAATGCGCTACGCTCTGATGCGTCATGATGCACGTCGTCATCCTCTAACGTATCGATTTCTGCTGCGGCATCTTCAGCGTCATGATCTTTGTGCGTGGCGGTGTCCAAGTCAAAATTGGTTTCTGCCTCATCCTGCGAGGCCATCAGATCTTGGGTCAGTGCGGCCTCAAAATCATCCATTTCTGAGAGATCTTCGGATTCCACAATATTTGCATAAGAATTGTCATTTTCTTCATCATCGCTGACTGACAAATCTGTGGCCATAGCAGGTTCAGGTTCATCAGCTTGGTGGGTCGCAACTTCATCAATCTCTTGTTCGTCCGTGTTTACGATTTCTGTATCCATGATGACAGGTTCGGCTAGATCATCGTTGTTTTGCTGCACATCATCGGCAATCACGGGATGTTGCACCATTTCGATTGCTTCTTCGTCTGTAGCAGGCGCATCAACTATTGGCGCAGGGTCGTTTTCATCGGTATCCAAGGTTACTGAATCTGTATCTGTTGCTTCAACCGCTGCTTCAAAACCGTCTTCAACCTTTGCGTCGATTGTGGTGCTCACCTCGGGGTCTAAGATAGTATCTTCAGCGACGGGTGTTATTTCAGTGCTGTCTTTAAACTCAATATGATCAACGATTGGTTCTAGTGCATCCAGCTGCGCTTCAGCCTCGATAGGTGTCTCTATGTTGCTGATGTCTTGGGGCGTCGTGTTGCCCACTTCCTTGTCCTCGGCGTGTTCGTCTTCGGTATAAACAGTGGGAACAGTATCCGCATGTGCTACAGCCTTTATGCGATCAAGGCGTTCATTGATCGAGAGTGCGGGCTCTGAAACTTGGGTCGCAGCTTGATCGGCGGGTGGCGTAATCTCATCGCCAAGTTCCTCATCAAATGACTGTGTCGGGCTTAAAACAATTGAAGTGTCACCGGATTGACGGGTGTTAATCCCCATCTGTTTGCCGCGTTGTTCCAAAATTCCCAAAATCTCGGCGTCAAGTTTTGGCGGTTCTGCACCGAAAAAACGATCTGCTGCCGCAAGATCACGAAAATACTCAGCTACCGTTTTCATCGTGTCGAAAGAATTTTCAAATCCTTCCAACGTGCATGAGAATGTCCCATAGGATACGGTTAACACCTTGCTTGAGTTATCTGTCACCATTTTCGCGTACCTTCACATTGCTCGGTCATGTTTCTACCACGCCACCCTTGGCAAAAGCTGATCGATTCTGTGCAATTCAAAGTATCATTTCGTGGCCTTATTGTGGCATAGAGGCTGAAAACAGGGGTTTTCATGGGTATTGTTTCTGAAAATGAACCAATAACGATTGTAGGTGGCGCGAGTTTCTCGCGGGGGTTGTTTTTGGAATCATTGGAACGGGCTCCGGTCGTTTATGCCGCCGATGGGGGCGCAAACCTATGCATGCAGTATGGATGCCAACCTGCGCGAGTGATCGGAGATTTAGATAGTATATCCCAAACAGTGCGCAGTGAACTTGACCCCGCACGTGTGATCCATGTTGCCGAGCAAGATACCACTGATTTTGAAAAACTACTGATGAGGGTGCATGCGCCATTGATGTTGGCCGTTGGTTTTTTGGGGGATCGGATTGATCATCAAATGGCCGTGCAAACCGTTTTGACGGCCTATTCACACCGAAAAATTATATGCGTAGGGGAACAGGATGTGATGTTTGTTGCGCCGCCCGAAATCAATTTGTCACTGGATGGGGAAACACGTGTTTCGCTGTATCCCATGGCACCTGTTCAGGTGCGGTCGACTGGATTATTTTGGTCAACAGATGGCCTACACTTTGCCCCAGACGGTCAAATTGGCACGTCCAATCGGGCAACGGGGCCTGTCACAATAACACCTGACGCGCCGCGCATGTTGTTGATCCTACCTAGATCGTGTTTGGATATTGCCATCGCCGGGCTGCAAGCAGCCCCTCAGTGGGCCGCCCCAATCTGACGTTCGCGATAAACGATATAAAGTCCGCTAAGAACCACGATAAACATACCAGTGAATGCCAGTTGATTAGGAATATCACCAAAAACCAAGAACCCTAGGATCACAGCGCTGACAATTTCCAGGTAATGCAACGGGGCAAGTGTGGAGCTGGGGGCATATGTCAACGCAAGGCTCATCAATAAATGCGACAGCGATGCGCCTGCGCCGACACCTATCAAATATAGCCAAAATACCCCCTGCGGCCATACAGGGTCCAGGGGGGTAATGCCGCTGCCGCTGGCCCAAATCAGAACGGGTGCGCAGATCAGTGTTCCAATCCAGCTTGAGTGGAATTGCATTTGGACGGCATGTAAATCGCGCGATAGTGTGCGTGTGACAAACATATAGAATGCAAAAAATACCGCTGTCCCTAAAGGAAACAGGGCAACCCAGCCAAAGGCTGCAAAACTGGGCTGGATCACCAAAAGAATGCCGATAAAACCAGTAGTACAGGCCAACAAACGACGATAACCCACCGTTTCGGCAAAGACATATTTGCCAACGATTAGCAAAATAAACGGTTCGACAAATGCAATGGCCAGTGCATCGGCAATTGGCATAATAGCAATCGCCGCAATAAAGCAGTAGGTTGACAGGATCAGCATCACCGCGCGAAAGGCCAAGTTTCGCAGCAGTCTTAGCGGGAAGCCAAATGAAAACCCCATCGCCCACATGATCGGCAGCATAATCAACGCTTGGAAAAAGAAGCGTGCAATCGTCACCTGACCAACTGGAATGGCCTCGCTTGCCAATTTTGCGCATACGTCCAGCAGAGGGGCGCATATGCAAAACCCGATCATCAACATGGCACCCAAACTGGGGTTTTCTTGTGCCTTGGGAATTTGGGTGGTCATTTCGTGCCTTTCGCAGCGTGTAGTGTTGCTACTATCAGCAATTCGGAACGTTCACCGCAAGTCCCCCAAGCGACGTTTCCTTGTACTTTTCGCTCATATCTGCGCCCGTTTGGCGCATTGTTTCAATACAGGCATCTAGCGGAACAAGATGCGTACCATCACCGCGCAACGCTAATGACGCTGCTGAAACCGCCTTGATCGCGCCCAATCCGTTTCGTTCAATGCAAGGAACCTGGACCAATCCGCGTACTGGATCGCAGGTCATTCCCAAATGATGCTCTAGTGCGATCTCAGCCGCATTTTCCACCTGCTCAGGGGTCCCGCCCATAACGGCGCACAGGCCTGCGGCGGCCATTGCGCTTGCGCTGCCGACCTCTGCCTGACATCCTGCTTCTGCACCGCTAATAGATGCATTAAATTTGACCAATCCCCCGATTGCAGCTGCCGTTAGTAGGAAATCGGTGATGCGGCTTTGGCTCGCACCTGGAACATGTTCTAGGTAATACTTGATGACTGCTGGTACGACCCCTGCGGCCCCATTGGTCGGCGCGGTTACGACCTGTCCGCCATTGGCGTTTTCTTCGTTTACGGCCATGGCATAAACGCTCATCCAATCGTTGATTGTGTGTGGCGCGGTTAGGTTCATGCCACGTTCAGCTTGCAGGGCATCATAAATACCTTTGGCGCGACGTTTCACGTTTAGGCCGCCGGGTAAAATGCCATCGTTGTGCAATCCGCGTTCGATGCAATCGTCCATCACACGCCAAACGCGCTGCACATCGCGATCAAAATCTTCGTGCGTCTTGCGCGTGTGTTCGTTGGCCCGCTTCATTTCGGCAATCGTTTTGCCCGAACGCGTGGCCATGTCCAACATTTCAGCCGCCGATTTAAAGGGGTAAGGTACGGGTGCGCCTTCTTCAGTGGCTTTGCCTTCGTCTAATTCTTCGGCTGTTAAAACGAACCCACCGCCGATGGAATAATAGGTCCGCTGCAAAATGACGTCGCCCTGTGCGTCTGTTGCCATCAAGATCATGCCGTTCGCGTGCCCAGACAGTGCTGGGCCGTAGTCAAATACCAAATCATCCTTTGGGTAAAACTTTAACGTGGGTAAGTCAGGGGGAGTGATTGTTCCCGTTTCATTGATGTTTGCCAAGGTCGCTTCGGCTTTTTCAAGGTCATATGTATCCGCCTGAAATCCAGCCAGTCCAAGGATTGTCGCGCGATCTGTTGCGTGTCCAACACCGGTAAAAGCGAGCGATCCATGAAGCGACCCTTTTATCCCACCAAATTCAAAAGGTGACGCACGCATTTCGTCCAAAAAACGGTTTGCGGCAACCATCGGCCCCATTGTGTGTGATGAGGAGGGGCCAATCCCAATTTTGAACATATCAAAGACGGATAGAAACATTATATTGCGGTGCCTTCTGGTGGATTTGCGTAATCAGGTAGGGAAAATGGAGTTGTATTCAACCCCTCAGCGTGGATCGCAGCATGAACTGCGGGCCGTCTTTCGATGGAATGCGCCAGCGCGTGCAGTGTTGGGTAACGCTGCATTTTGAACCAAGTTTGATCCTTGCAGGGATACAATACGCACCAACGCATCATTGTTGCGACGTAGTAATCCATGACTGTGGGGATCCCTTTGGACCCAGACCATTCCTGCGCTGCATCATTTAAAAGTGTAAAAGCATGCGCCAAACGCTGCTCTGTGCCGCTCTGCACAGCTGCGCAACCCGCGTCATTGGTATATTTATGTGGATAGACCAGTAACCGAAAATCTGCGTGAACAGTGTTCGACATAAAAAATAACCATTTCAGGAATGCAGATCGCTTGGGGTTTGTAACCGCTGGGGCCATGGCATTGTGACGGTCTGCTAAATACAATAATATTGCAGCTGTTTCGAATACAGGTTCGTCATCAACCAACAATGTCGGGATTTTGCCTGCTGGATTATATTTTAAATATTCAGAATTATTTTGACCATTAACAGCACGATCAACCAGCGTGGTTTCGTATGATTGTTGCAACTCTTCAAGCGTCAGTCGCACGATAAGGGATGCATTGTCTGGTGCGTAAAAAAGGCGATAGGTCATCGTGCGACAGATACTTGGTTTCTCAGCCCGTGTATTTTCAAAAACGACTATTTTTGCCCGTTCAGGACACTGTAAATGCGGTATTGAACGATTTCTTAAAAACTTGGTAATTGCCTCTCGCGCAATGGGGGGTTGTCCCCTATAAGCAACGTAAAAGGAGTATGCTGCCATGTACGATGACCTAAGCCCGCAAGATAAGGCGAAATACGTCTGCGCATTGCGCGCCGCTGAATTTGTAAAAAGCGGAATGAAGGTTGGTTTGGGAACAGGCAGCACGGCTTATTGGTTGGTCAAACACTTGGGCCAATCGGTGCGCGATGGTGCATTGGATATCGTGGCGGTTCCCACATCAACACGCACCAAAGAACAGGCAATTGAAGAGGGCATCAAAGTGGTGTCATTGGATGAAGCTGGTTGGCTGGATGTGACAATTGACGGCGCCGATGAATTTGATGCCGATTTTTCTCTGATCAAAGGGGGCGGTGGCGCCCATTTACAGGAAAAGGTTGTGGCTATGGCATCTGATCAAATGATTGTGATCGCAGATGCTTCAAAACGTGTTGAACGCTTGGGTAGATTCCCACTTCCGGTTGAGGTTTTGAAGTTTGGGGCCAAGGCGACGCAGAAACTAATTGCCAAACTGTTGATTGCGCAGGGGTATCAAGAGGTTGAAATTACATGTAGAATGTCTGGCGATGAACCGTTTGTGACGGACGAGGGTAACGTAATCTTGGATCTGCATATGGGCCAAATTGCTGATGTAAACGCACTGGCCTGTGCATTAAATCAAATTCCAGGTGTGGTTGAAAACGGGCTGTTCATTGATATCTGTACTGCTGTCGTCGTCGGAAACGCGGATGGAAGTGTGCGCACTGAATGGAAGTCAGGTGCACAAACTGAGTTGCGGCAAATGATGGGCGACACGAACGAAAACCTATTTTCTGATATCGAGAGTTAAGATGGCATTTGACTATGATCTATTTGTAATCGGTGGTGGATCTGGCGGCGTGCGCGCGGCCCGTGTTGCTGCGGCCGAGGGTGTCCGCGTAGGATTGGCAGAAGAAGACCGATATGGTGGTACCTGTGTTATTCGCGGATGTGTGCCAAAAAAATTGATGGTCTACGCAAGTGAATTTCCACAGAGCTTTGAATTGGCACGTGCCTATGGGTGGTCTGTCAAGGACGATGGGTTTTCATGGGATGCGTTTAAAACACGGCTAAATGCCGAACTTGACCGTCTTGAAAGTGTTTACAGAAACCTATTGTCGGGATCAGGCGTGCAAAGCTACGATGCCCGTGCCGTCGTGATTGACCCCCACACGGTGGAGCTGTCTGATGGCCGCAGGATTACAGCACAGCATATTTTGATCGCCGTTGGTGGTCGCCCAGTCTTGCCCAATGTGGATGGGATCGAACATGCGATAACGTCAAATGAAATGTTTCATTTGGACGCGCTGCCAAAACGTATGATCATCGTGGGTGGGGGATATATCGCATCTGAATTCGCTGGGATCATGAATGGATTGGGAACTGAGGTTTTGCAATTCTACCGTGGTGATCAAATCCTGCGTGGGTTCGATACCGAGGCCGTTGATCATATCGCAAACGGCATGCGGGCAAATGGTGTTGATATTCGCACGCAAACAAATGTTGTCAGCATCACTAAAACCGACCAGGGGCTGTCGGTAACAGATACCGATGGAACAGTGCATCATGTCGATCAGGTAATGTATGCCACTGGGCGAACACCAAATACGGATGGTCTGGGGCTGGAAACGCTGGGCGTTGAATTGGGGCAAAAAGGGGAAATCATCGTTGATGCCTATTCACAAACCAAGGTGCCGTCCATTTATGCAGTGGGTGATGTAACAGATCGGGCGAACCTAACCCCTGTTGCTATTCGCGAAGGCATGGCGTTCGTTGATACGGTATTCAAAGGTGTTCCAACGGCACCAGATCACGACCTGATCCCAACGGCAATTTTTACCCAACCTGAAATGGGAACGATTGGTTTGTCAGAAGCCGAGGCAGAAGCCCAAGAAAAGGTTCATGTATACACAACCTCATTTAAATCTATGCGTGAAGGATTTGGAGGTATCGAAGAGCGGGTATTTATGAAACTGATCGTTTCGCAAGAAACGGACAAAGTGCTTGGATGTCATATTGTCGCGCCTCATGCAGGTGAGATGATCCAATTGGCGGGTGTTGCGGTGAAAATGGGTGCAACAAAGGCTGATTTTGATCGAACGGTTGCAGTTCACCCAACAATGGCTGAAGAATTGGTAACAATGCGAAATCCGACGAGAAGTTCTTGAAAAATTCTACATTCTGCCCAGTTTTAGGATAGTTTGTACAAAACAAAGCAAAAAAGGGAAATTTTAATGGCTGGAAACTCTGGCGGTCCATGGGGCGGCAATGGATCTGGTAGTAATCGACCAACGGGAAATAATGACGATGACCGCGGTAATCGTCGCCCCTCGGGTCAATCAGGACAGGTCCCCCCCGAAGTGGAAGAAATGCTGCGTGCAGGTCAAGA
>CAXABH010000070.1:0-8011 GCA_963966925.1 uncultured Rhodobacterales bacterium | reverse complement strand
TTCGCAAAGGCCATGATGGACCAAACCGACTTCATCGAAGCCAACCTCAGCGGCGCGAGCTTCTCAGCGGCGCGTCTGGACAAGACGACGTTTGAATCGTGCAACCTCACCGGGGCGGGCTTCAACCGCGCCATGGTCCGCAGCGTGTCCTTCAAGGACGCGTCCATGCACGGGGTGTCGTTCTCCGGCGCCATGGTGGACGGCGCGGACTTCACCGGGACCGACCTCAGCACGTGCAACCTCACCAATTCGGTGATGAAGAAGCTGGTGGGTGCAGCGGTGGAGATGTGCCAACTAAGGTAAATCAATCCTGCCAGAACAAATAAGGCTTTTAAATCTTGTGAATCGCGTCTATAGAGCAGCCTTCATGCGGGGTTACAGCCTTGGAGGAACCCCGCGCCATTACTTAGGAGATTTATTATGGCTGGTGAAATTCCAAATCTAGTCGCATCTGCGCGTTCGGGGACAGGCAAGGGCGCCGCTCGTCAGGCACGTCGCGACAATATGGTACCTGGTGTTGTTTATGGTGGCGGTGTTGATCCGCTGGCAATCGAGGTTCCATTCAACGAATTGCTAAAGCGCCTGAAAGCAGGCCGCTTTTTGTCAACATTGTTCAACCTACAAGTCGAAGGCCAAGAAGACGTTCGCGTCATTTGCCGCGACGTGCAGCGCGATGTTGTCAAAGACCTTCCAATTCACTTTGACCTAATGCGTCTACGCCGCACATCAAAAATCAACCTATTCATCCCAGTTGAATTCATCAACGAAGATGCCGCACCTGGCATCAAGCGTGGCGGTATGTTGACAGTTGTGCGCCCAGAAGTTGAATTGGTTGTGACAGCGGGTGATATTCCTGAAAAGATCACTGTTGATCTATCAGGTTTGGAAATCGGCGACACAGTGACAATTTCATCAGTTGACCTTCCTGCAGGAACAAAGCCAACAATCGATCGTGACTTTGTGATCGCGAATATCGCAGCCCCATCTGGCCTATCAGCCAGCGATAACGAAGAAGGTGGCGATGAAGCAGGTGAAGCAGCTGCAGAAGAATAATTCTGCGCCATGTCTTTGAAATAAACGACGGGGTCCAATAGGGCCCCGTTTTTTGTTGTACGATTGCCTAGCATGCTGCACAGGCGTACAATTAATAAAACATCGGAGAGGCGACATGTTACTATTTGTCGGTTTGGGAAACCCAGGAAACAAATACGCAAACAACAGACATAACATAGGCTTTATGGCGCTGGATCAAATTGCTGATGACAATGGGTTTTCCCCATGGCGCAATAAATTCCAAGCCGAAGTCAGCGATGGTGTACTGAATGGAAAAAAGGTTATTTTGCTGAAACCCCAAACATTTATGAATCTGTCTGGGCAATCTGTGGGCGAGGCCATGCGGTTTTACAAATTAGCGCCCTCAGACATCACCGTCTTTCACGATGAACTGGATATCGCACCAGGCAAGTGCCGCGTTAAAATGGGCGGCGGTCATGCGGGGCATAATGGCCTGCGCTCAATCCATCAACACATTGGGCCTGACTATCAACGGATTAGACTGGGGATCGGCCACCCGGGCCACAAAGACCGTGTGGCACAGTATGTATTGGGGGATTTTGCCAAAGCTGACCAGAGCTGGATTGACGATATGCTGCGCGGTATCGGGAAAGGCGCAGATAAACTTGCGGCGGATGATAGTGCAGGATTTATGAATGCTGTCGCACTCCAAAGGCAGCAAAATTATCAGAACGATCAAAAAAAGCGCATTAAAATTGACACGCATCCTCAACAGTCACAAAATCAGGCGACGGACGATCGAACAGCGATCCAAAAACTGATTGATAAATTTAAGTGAATGTAGAAACTGCCTTTTTAGAACAATCTCGCATGTGCGCAACGCTGGGATCTCCTTTTATGTCCCGCCTATTGCGCCTTATTGGCCAAAACTTTGCCCATCATGACACGTGCATACGACTGTTCAAAAGGTGGGAAAAAAATTCGCGGATCATAGATGATGTTTTACCCCTGCGTACTGCCGCGGCTTTGCATGCGCTTGTCCTTGAAAAGATCAATCATGGACTTCTTGATGTGTACCCACCCAACACAGCCTCGGACCAAGCATTATGGACCGCAGTATCCGTGGCATTCAAACAGCACGAACAATTTATTTTTGATTGGTTGGAATCCTCGCCGCAAACGAACGAAATTTGCCGTGCGGCCCCCGTATTGGCAAGTTTAAACTATTGCCTGTCGCGCGTCCAAATGCCGGTCATGTTAAGCGAACTTGGGGCAAGTGCAGGGTTTAATTTACTGCTTGATCGCTATTCTCTGGAGACAGGTCAAACCTCGCATCAAGCGGCGGATCCGATTGCAACCATGTCTCCAGATTGGATGGGGGTCATACCCGCGCAACAAAACCTGCATATTGTTGATCGCGCGGGCGTGGACATAAACCCACTGAACCCATTGGACCGCAAAGACTATTTACGGCTTTTATCCTACACTTGGGCAGATCAACAGGATCGGATGGATCGTATCAAACAGATTGCGCCCCATCAAACTACGCAGATTGAAAAAGCCGATGCCGCAGAAGGCGCCAAATTGACGTTGCAGTTGTGGCCCGGTGGAGAGTTACACGATATTGGACGCGCGGATTTTCATGGCCGATGGGTCAGTTGGGTTCACCCTACATAGGATGAACCCCAAAGATTACATCGCAGAATAAATCGCGTGAATTTTTTGAACGGCCTGTTCTGGCGGCATTTCTTCGCTTTCGCCAGTTCGCCGGTTTGTGACCTCAACCACACCATTTTTCAGTCCACGGGGACCAACGGTGATGCGCCATGGCAAACCGATCAGATCCATAGTGGCAAATTTGCCCCCTGCCCGCTCTTTGCGATCATCATAAAGTGGATCAAGGCCCAAGGCGATCAAAGATTTGTACAGACTGTCACAGGCGGCATCTGCCTCCTCATCCCCTTGCTTCAGGTTCACGATTCCGCAATGGAACGGTGTGACCCCTTCGGGCCAGATAATTCCATTTTCATCGTGGTTCGCCTCGATCAACGCACCGATCAACCGCGATACACCGATCCCATGGCTGCCCATATGAACGGGAACATTGTTGCCCTCAGCATCCTGAACCATAGCATTCATTGATTCAGAATATTTGGTCCCAAAGTAGAAAATTTGACCAACTTCGATGCCCCGTGCGACACGGCGGCGTTCTTCTGGGATCTGATTAAAAATCGCCTCATCATGGGTTTCATCAGTGCGTGCATAAAGCGATGTGAACTCATCCAAAACACCCTGACAGGCAGCGCGATCATCATAATCAATTTCACGATCACCAAAACTTAGGTCAGTGACCTTGCTATCATAAAACACTTCTGACTCGCCCGTGTCGGCAAGAACCAAGAATTCATGCGTATCATCCCCCCCAATCGGGCCACTATCCGCACGCATTGGAATCGCCTGAAGCCCCATGCGTTCGTAGGTACGCAAGTAGCTGACCAAATGGCGATTATAGGCGTGCAGCGCATCTTCCTTGGTTAGGTCAAAGTTATAGCCATCCTTCATGTAAAATTCACGCCCCCGCATCACGCCAAAGCGCGGGCGGATTTCATCGCGGAATTTCCACTGGATTTGATACAGCGTCATTGGCAGATCTTTGTAGGATCCCACGTGCGAGCGGAAAATATCAGTCACCAATTCCTCGGCTGTTGGGGTGAACAACATATCACGATCATGGCGATCCTTCATCCGCAACATTTCCGCGCCATAGGCATCATAACGTCCGCTTTCGCGCCATAAATCCGCACCTTGCAAAATTGGCATTTGGATTGGCAAGTGGCCTGCGCGCAATTGTTCTTCGTGGATGATGTTTTCCAGCTTGCGCAACACTTTAAAACCAAGCGGCAACCACGAATAAATGCCCGCGCTTGCCTGTTTGATCATGCCAGCACGCAACATCAATCGATGGCTGACAATTTGGGCTTCGGCTGGGTTTTCCTTAAGTACTGGTAGGAAATAACGGGATAGGCGCATGTTTAACCCCATAGGTTTGTTGTTTTCTTGCCTCTCCTTAGCGATCCAAATGACCCCAGACAAGCCCAACACGCGCTTTCCCCCTTGAAACAGACGCGACACTTGCCGATGTTAGGGAAAATAATGGATCGAACATGGCACTACCGATTGAAAAACAGGCGACATATTGGGGCATCGGCGCGATCGTCCTTGCACTTATGCTGTGGTATTTAGGAAATATCTTGCTTCCTTTTGTCTTGGGGGCGGCAATTGCCTATTTCCTTGACCCTGTTGCAGATCGATTAGAGGCCTCAGGGTTTACACGCATATCTGCCACGGCGATCATTTTTGTTGGACTGCTTCTGATTATATTGCCAGCTGTGTTATTGGCCATTGTTGTTCTGTCAAACCAAATCCAAGGGCTATTGAACCTAACAATCGATGCCGAACGGGTTGCATCAATTGAAAGTTCGATCCGTGCTATCCTGCCTGCGCGTTTGGCTGAACAATTTGATTTGGTCCAAGCGCTGCGGAAATTGGGGGACTTTATTGGGGATCGTGCCGCCGCGTTTTTCCAAAACTTTGGATCGCAATTGTTTGGTGCGTTAATAACTTCGGCTGGGTCCATCGTAAACATCGCCATGCTGTTTGTTATCGCGCCAATTGTTGCGGTGTATTTGTTGCTAGATTGGGACAATATGATTGCGCGTATGGATGATTTGATCCCACGCGATCATGCCACTGTTGTGCGCCGTCTGGCCCGTGACATTGACGCAACCCTATCGGCATTTGTGCGCGGCATGGGAAGCGTGTGTTTAATCCTTGGGATTTATTATGCTGTGGCGCTGATGGCAGTTGGATTAAACTTTGGTCTGGTGGTTGGCTTGATTGCAGGTTTGGTCACATTCATTCCCTATGTTGGCGCCTTGGTCGGTGGGGCACTGGCCCTTGGGCTGGGGTTGTTTCAGTTTTGGGGGGATTGGCCATCACTTGCGATTGTTGCTGGCATTTTTTTCGTAGGCCAAATGATTGAAGGAAATTACCTGACCCCAAAACTTGTTGGCAGTTCTGTTGGATTGCACCCCGTTTGGCTGTTGCTGGCGTTAAGTGTTTTTGGCGCGCTCTTTGGGTTCATCGGAATGCTGATTGCCGTTCCACTGGCCGCGACGCTTGGGGTACTTGCGCGCTTTGTCACTGCACAGTATCTAGACAGCCGACTTTATCGCGGGCTAAGCGAAAAAGAATAAGAGGCCCCTATGTCCGAGCAACTAACCTTTGATTTACCAACGCGCCCTGCGTTGGAGCGTGGTGATTTTTTCATCGCAAACAGCAACGCATTGGCCTTGGCAATGATCGAAGATTGCGAAAATTGGCCCCAGAATAAACACCTGCTTGTTGGGCCGAAAGGATCGGGGAAAACACATCTGGCCAATGTTTGGGCCAATCAACGTGGCGCACGTGTCATCGCCAGCAGGGATATAACCGACCAGGCGGTCGAAGAATACGCAGCACAGGATTTGGTGATTGATGATATCCCGTCACTTTTGGGTGAACGATCACGCGAGGCTACGTTATTTCACATTCACAACCTGTGCCTGGCCAATGGCAATGCATTGTTGATGACCGGAACGGGTGATGTGTCCAAATGGAACTGCGTCCTACCAGATTTGGCATCGCGCCTGAATGGAACGCGCACTGCGCGGTTGGACCCGCCGGATGATATGTTATTCCAAGCCTTGCTTGCGAAATTATTCGCCGACCGTCAGTTGTTCCCCCCCCCAGACGTGTTCCCATATTTATTGCTGCGATTAGAGCGCTCCTATGATGCCGCACAAATGGCCGTAAATCATATTGATCGTGCCGCGCTGTCGCGGAAACGCGCGATCACACGTAGTTTTGTGGCATCCATTATTGATGATCTAACCACTGCTTAACTATTGCATCATGCCATTTGCATGATTTAATACCAAAAAAAACGAAAGAGCCGCAGATGTCATCACGCCCGCATCAAGCATCTCGTCGATGGACCCCATTTGATGGGTCTATTTATCGCTCGGATCCCCATGCAGAATTGTCCAAGGTGGGCGTTATCGATGTTGGATCAAACTCTGTTCGAATGGTGGTTTTTGACGGCGCTGCGCGTTCGCCTGCCTATTTTTACAACGAAAAGATCATGTGTGAATTGGGCGCGGGCCTCTCGGAAACGGGTGTCTTAAATCCAGAAGGACGGGCACGCGCAGTGGCGGCTATTGCCCGTTTTGTTCAAATGGCCCGCGCAATGGAGGTTCCAAAATTAACCGCCGTTGCCACAGCCGCGGTACGTGACGCCGAAGATGGCGAAGAATTTTGCAGAGAGGTTTTGAACCAAACTGGTCAACACATTACAATCATAAACGGTGAAGAAGAAGCCCGCCTATCAGCCCAAGGTGTTTTGTTGGGCTGGCCCGGATCCTATGGATTGGTTTGCGACATCGGTGGATCCTCTATGGAGCTGGCGGAAATTTCAGGTGGGATCGTAGGAAAACGTACAACATCCGACCTGGGTCCGCTGCAACTGAAGGAAATCAAAGGCGGTGTTACAGGGCGTGCCAAGGTGATCAAAAGCACTATAAAAGCACTGGCAAAACAAATGGGCCCACAACATAATCGTCTGTTTTTGGTGGGGGGATCGTGGCGAACATTGGCCCGCATCGACATGCACCGTCGTGGGTATCAATTGCACGTTTTGCACGAATACAGAATGGACAGCAGTTCAGTACATAAAACGATCAATTATTTGGCTGAAAATGACCATACAGAACTGCGGGCGGCCTGTGGCGTTTCGGAAAACCGGATGGCACTTGTGCCCTATGCCGCAGAAGTTCTGCATCACTTGTTAGCAGAATTCAAACCAGCCGACATTGCAATATCCAGCTACGGAATTCGCGAAGGTATGCTGTATGAAGTTATGCCAGATGACATGCGCGCAGCCGATCCTTTGCTGGCTGCCTGTCGTTTTGTTGAAGACAAGGACGCGCGCGTTCCTGGCTTTGGGGATCGTCTTTACGACTTTGTGATGCCGCTGTTCAGCACTGCGGAAGACGATTTCAAACGTATCATTCGAGCAGCCTGCCTACTGCATGATGTCAGTTGGCGTGCCCATCCAGATTTTCGCGCAAATCTGGGTTTTGAAACGGCAACACGTTCGAATCTTGGTGGTTTGAAACACTGGGAGCGCGTCTTTTTGGGGGTTTCATTGTTGCATCGATATCGCAACAAACGCACTGGATCACCTTATTCCAAACTGTTTCCGCTATTGGATGATACACAAATGGAAAAGGCTGAAATTTTAGGTAAAGCGATGCGCATTGGTGCCATGTTATGGGTGAAAGATAACAAAAAACGCGCGGCCCTTAATTGGAATGATACGACCCGTGAATTGGTTCTAGAGCTTAGTCAAAAAAATGCAGACCTCTTTGGAGAGGTCTGCGCCGCACGTTTGGAATCGCTTGCATCTGCGTTAAATGCAGACGCTAGGTTGTTACTAGTGTAGTATTTTGCTCAATAATACTGACGCGTGAAGACACTTGTGCCTCGGTATAACTTCCCTCAAGCTTTAGAACAGGAACACCACCGACATTCACCAACAAACCACCTTCAACCTGAGCATAGGTGGTCGCTGTATTGCTCATAGCAGAGGGGTCATAGGTTATAACAATCTTATCCTCTGTCAGTTCAAAATCTGCGATCAGCGGAACGGGTTTGCCTGATGAAAATTGACTGATGTGAACGTTAAATTCATCTTCGCCACCACCGCCAAAGGCAACATCACCCGATGCAAAATGCAGAACGTCATTGCCTTCACCCGCATAAAGCGTATCTGAACCATCAGATTGATCCAGCCCTTCACGTGAGAAATCGACATTCGCAAAATAATCTGAAGTGACGAATAACGCGTCCGATTTCACAGTCAAATCGTTATATTGCGCCATCAGGTTTGGATCGGCCT